>JAAXUL010001484.1 GCA_013336035.1 Chloroflexales bacterium | reverse complement strand
CTGCACCGTGGTCAACGCCCGCTTCATCAAACCACTCGACGACACGTTGATCACAGATTTGCTCTCGCGCACCGCGCACGTGGTTACCATCGAAGAAAATGCGCTCGCAGGCGGCTTCGGCTCGGCTGTGGTCGAGCTCCTCCTGTCGTCGGGCGCCAAGTCCTCAGTAGATTCGGGTCTTCCAGGTTGTCGAAAACGATCAGGCGTACCGTCGGCTCGTTCCAGACCTGTCGTGTGGCCGCCACCTGCGCGTCAAAGGGAAGTCCGGCCCAGCCAGGCAAGTTTAGCCCGCCCGGGCCACTGGTGGCCGCCACCTGGCTGGCTATCGTGTCAGCTTGCTCCATGTTCAGCCAGAATACCCCGCCGGGGAAGTAGTCCTTGTACTTGTGCGCAAACTCGGCTGCCAGCTGAGTCTTGCCGATCCCACCCTGACCTGAGAGCGCCGGCAGCACTGCTGCTGTCCCGCCCTCGACACCGAGCAGTGTACGGGCAAGCTCGGCCATTTCTGCACCCCGGCCGCGGAACAGCGGGTTGAGCGAGTAGGGCACCTGGAACACGCCGGCCCCGCGGGCTGGCTCAGTATCAGATGTGCGCCAGAGTGCGCCATCGCGCACCGCCATCCACAGCGTCGGCATCCACCAATTGCTCGAGGTGGGCAGCGCGGAGCGGGCCGCGGCGAGCGCTCGGTCGATCCGCCCATCGCGCTGCAGTTCCGTAAAGAGGCGTGGCGTAAGCTCGGCCACAAGCTCCATCGGCACGTTCCCCTGCATTGCGACCACTGCGCCGACCCCCGCCTGGGCGAGCTGCGGGCCGATGGCAGTGAGCATCTCGAAAGTGTTGCCAGCACCCTGACAGGAGGCGAGCACGACGAGCAGCGGCCGGCGCTCCAGGCGGGCGATCAGCTGCACCAGGTCGTCGCCGGCGGCCGGCCGGTAGTGGCCTCCACCCTCTTGCTCCAGCCAGAGCCACGGCTGGCCCTCACTCAGCTTACCGTGGCAGACCAGGTAGACGATGTGGGCTCCGTCACGCAGTGCTGCGGCGATCGCGGGGAGGGTCGCCCGGGACCGGTCATCGCTGCCGTCGAGCAGGACTGTTGGGATCTCGCCGAGGCCGCGCCGTGCCCGTGCAACCTCACCAGCGACGTCGACCGGCGCCATGCCTTGGGGCAGCCCGGGCGGGTTCGCTACTGCGACGACGGCGCGCAACTCGGGTCTGGCCGGCAGCTGGAGCGCGTTTAGGCGCCGGGTGGGGAGGAAGCGCGAGAAGCGCACGCGCTCACTATGGGCAAGCGGCGTGCTGTCGAGCGGGTCACGAAGCATCTCCCAGTAGATGGCGTGGAGCGCGTCGTCGCCCTCTAGTACGAGCTGGATCTGGAGCGGCTGCCCGGCGCCATCGGCAAACCCGCGGGCCTCGCGCCAGGCCTCGCGCAGCGGGGCCGAAAAGACCATCGCGGTGAGGGCCGCGCCGTAGACGTCGGGGTTGAGGCTGAGCGCCCTCAGCGCCTCGTTGGTAAGCGTGATCGGCGCGCCGGACACCGGGTCAACCCGGTGGTGGGGGAGCTCAAGCCGCAATGCAGCGGTCGTTGTTCCGTCCGTGTGGCGGGCGATTGTCAGCTCGATGGAGGCGGCGAGGTGCATAGCGCTGTGGAGGTGAGGGAGTTTGTTGACCTCACTATAGCAGCCGTGCTTGAGGGCTGCAATGGGGCCTCCTCCTGCCCACAAATCGACGAGGAGCAGCAGCTGTGGAGCGAGTGCAGCTGGCTGCTGGCGAACTGCGTCATCTACTACAATGCGGCGATCTTGTCTCAAGTATTGGAGGAGCGGCGAGCCACCAGTGATCTAGCCGGAGTAGCTCTACTCTGTCACTTGGCCCTTTCGCACGCTTAAGCTAAAGCAAGAATAGCTTGCTGATGCCGAAA
>JAAXUL010000674.1 GCA_013336035.1 Chloroflexales bacterium | reverse complement strand
AATGCGCTTTTCAGCATCAGGAAGGGTTCTGGCGTATTTCGGCACCGCGTATCGCTTGATAGCCCTGGAACTTCTACTTCCGCATAGCAATGCGCTCCAGCACCGCTAGCCGAGCTTAGCGCGCATTCTCGAACATAAGGCGCGTCAGGAGATCGATCAGGTTGCGGATTTGTGGCGTTGGAACGAGGAAGTGTATGCCCTGTTGTGAGGATCGCCCGGGTGATGGTGGCAGCCTCAGCGCTGTGCTACAATGGCGCCGTTCTTCTCAGTGTCTCCTTGGTACGGCTTGTGATGATGAAATGCAGTGTGATTAGATCGCTGTGCGCGCTGCTCTTGCTCCTGTTCCTGCTGCCCGCCCCTGCCTACGCCGGGCCGGCCGTGCCCTTCGCCGCGCCCTACGCCGACGCGATGCGCCCCCCATTCCAGGGCGACGTCGAACGCCCGGATCTGCCGCACTACGCGGTGCATCTGGACGTCGACATGGCCAGGGGTGAACTGCGCGGGACGCTTGATCTCCTGTTTCGCAACATGACTGGTGGCCCCCTGCGGAACGCTGTCCTGCGGCTGTACGCCAACTTCCCGCGCGACGCCTTCGGCGATGGCGGCGACGGCGCCGCCACGGTCGCCGATGTCTTCATAGACGGCCAGCCCGTGCAGCCGCGCTCCCTCGCGCAGCACACCGCGGTGGAGCTACCCTTCCCACACGCGCTCGCGCCGGGCGGCGACACGCACATCCAGCTCCGCTGGTCGGCGCACATCGCCCCGCTCCACGGCACCGACGATACCCTGGTGCTGACGAGCGCCATCCCCCAGCTGGCGGTTTGGGACGGCGGCTGGCGCACGGATATGACGGTGCTGCCGGACCATGTGTACGCGGTCAGCGGCCTGTACCACGTGTTCGTCAGCGCGCCAGCCGAGTGGCTGGCAGCCGGCAGCGGCGTCGAGGTTGCGCGCACCATCCAGGGTCCATCGGCGACCAGTGAGCTGGTGAGCGGTCCGGTCCGCGAGTTCGCCCTCGCGCTCGGGCGCTTCCAGCGCCTGGAGGCGGACGCCGACGGCATCACCGTGCGCGTGCTCTCCCGCCGCGACGGCCGAGTGCCGGAGGAGGTCGCGCGTAAGATCCTCGCCCGGGCCACCCAGGCCCTGGCGACCGCGACCGCCCGCTATGGGCCGTACCCCTACCGCGCCCTGACCTTCTGCGTCCTTGAGGCCGGCCGCGGCTCCAGCGACGCGCGTGAGTACTCGGGCTTCATCCTGCTGCTGCTGGACCATGGCTACAGCGCGACCACGCATGAGGATGTGGCCCACGAGGTCGGCCATCAGTGGTTCTACGGCATGGTCGGCAACGACATCTACCGGGACCCGTGGCTGGACGAGGGGCTGGCCCAGTACACCACCTTCGTGGTGATACAGCAGTGGGACGGCGCGGCGGCCGCGAACGCCTACTTCAGCGCCGAGATTGCGGAGCTGGCCGCGCGCTCGCGCTATAGCCTGCGCCCCGCCAACAGCTACCCAAGCTGGAGCAGTTACTACGCGTCGGTCTATGGGCGGGGCGGGATGTTCGTCGCGGCGCTACGCGCGCAGGTGGGCGACGAGGCCTTCTTTGCCGGGCTGCGGCAGTATGTCGAGCACAGCCACTACGGCATCGCCCACCCCGACGACCTGCGGCAGGCTCTGGAGGCCGCAAGCGGGCAGCAGCTCAGCAAGCTGTTCGCCCAGTGGCTGGGAATGTGACACCCGCTGGGGGCGACAGAACTGCCCCTGCTGCAGGGTCGCCGAGCAGCGCGGAGCCGCACGTATCATTGCGGACCATCCAGCCCTGTGCCGGCCAGGACGGGTCGTATCCGAGACCATAGGCTGAATGATCGCAGCAGAGCCCTTCCTAACGCTGCAAAGCGTATCGGGAAGGGCTCTGGCGCGCGGTAGCGCGCATTA
The DNA here is from genome assembly GCA_013336035.1 of Chloroflexales bacterium. Taxonomy (GTDB): domain Bacteria; phylum Chloroflexota; class Chloroflexia; order Chloroflexales; family Chloroflexaceae; genus CAIWXH01. Next base: position 3,041 of record JAAXUL010000674.1, on the reverse strand, counting down.
ACGAGCCGTTGGAAAGACACTAAGCTTCTGAAAGCGAAGACAGGGTAGCTTTCGTGACGTAGTCGGGGAGTCAGTTCTCGCCTATCACGAGGTCTTGCGGAGGGCACCGATGAGGTGTCTTGGCGTCAGAAGCGGGTCAGAGCGAAAGCCACGGCGCTTGCGCCAGAGAAGAGCGTGCCTCCAGATTGTCGTTTTTGCACCCCACCGCACGACTATTGCGTGTACGGGCTCTGCGGAGATTGCTGGGCTGCCCCTCGCCAGACCCTTCGCTGGCGGCAAGCACAGGGAAAGGAATCCGAGATGACAAGCACGCAGGCACAAACTGGCTACGCGAGCGTCAACGGCCTCCAGATGTACTACGAGATCCACGGCAGCGGCGGCCATCCGCTGGTGCTGCTCCACGGTGCCTTCTCGGCGATCGCCAGCTCATTCGGCACGCTGCTGCCCGAGCTCGCCAGGACCCGCCAGGTGGTCGCCTTCGAGTATCAGGCCCACGGCCACACCGCCGACATTGACCGGCCGATGCGGATCGAGCAGCTGGCCGACGACATCGCCGCCGCGATCGCACAGCTCGCCCTCACCCCGGCCGACCTCTTCGGCTACAGCCTGGGCGCCGGCATCGCGCTCCATGTGGCGCTACGACACCCCGAAGTGGTCCGCAAGCTCGTGCTGGCGTCGGTTACCACCAAGCTGAGTGGCGTTCACCCCGGCCTGATGGACGGTTTTGGTGAGATGCAGCCCTCGATGCTGTATGGCTCGCCCTGGCACGAGGAGTACCTCCGCATCGCGCCCGATCCGCAGGGCTTCGACACGTTGTTCGCCAAGAAGACGGAGATGGACCAGCACATTCCTGACATCCCCGACGAGGCGATCGCAGCGCTCACGGCGCCGGTGCTGCTGATCAGCGGCGACTCCGACATCGCCCGGCCCGAGCACCTCGTGGAGGTGTTCCGGCTCCTCGGCGGCGGGGTGTTTGGCGACCTGGCGGGCCTGCCGAACGCGCAGCTGGCCGTGCTCCCCGGCACCTCGCACACGGGCATGGTCGACCGAGCCGCCATGCTCATGCCGATGGTCGTCCCCTTCCTCGACGCGCCGATGCCCGCTGCGAAGGGCTCTGCGTGAGGAGGGAGACGATGCGATCACTGCCCCCGCCCAAAGCCTGCCCAGCGCCCGCACCCTGCCCTGGCTCAGTATTGTGAGCCGATCAACCTACATGATGCGGTCTTCGAGCTCCCAGGCGTGGTCGAGCACATGCCACGCGGCGCGCCGCACAAAGTAGCGCGGCGTCCAGATCACGCCTCCCCGTGGCCCGCGCTTGGGCAACTCGTCGCGTGCGGCCGCGGCGAGCGCCAGCAGCGCAGCCTCGCGCACCTGCTGGGCGCGCACTGCCAGCTCCTCGGGCGGGGGCTGCCCCCAGCGCCAGCCGAGCCGGGCCACGTAACTACGCTCGGCGCTGACCACGTGGTCCACCATGCCGTTGAGGTCGCGACCGCCGCCGCGCGGGCCCACACGGAGCGTTTTCCCTATTGCCGCCTCGGTCGCGGCGTCGAACGCCTGCCAACAGGCTCTGAGCAGGTGCTCCGCCTCGCGCAGCTCCCCCGCATCCATCGAGCGCATATCGTCGGCAGGCGACAGCTCGGGCACGCCGTAGTCGGTGCCGCTGCCGCCGGCGAGCCGCTCGACGACCACGAGCGACGCCGGACTCGCCGGGGCAGCGAACGCGATCCCGGCCGCGCCAAGCAGGCGCTCGTAACGCGGGGCGTACGCAACCAGCGCCTGGAGCGCCCCGGCCTCGTCACGGGCGACCCGACACCAGCCCGGCCAGCTCAGCGCACCCGCGATGGTGCGCTTCGCGCCAACCTCCAGATAGACAGCGATTGGTTGCTCATGCTGCTCCGCCACCATTGCTCGCTCCTTTGTCACGACGCCGTATCACCCAACGCCTCAAACGGCGCGACGGTCACCAGGTCTTTGACTGCCGCGGCGAACTCCGCATCAAGCGTGATCAACGCGTCCGCTTGTAGCTGTGTAAGTGCGACGTACTCGGCGTCGAGCGTGTCCAGCCAGCCGAGCTGGTCGGCGATCTTCCAGGCGACGCTTTGAAGGACACGGTCGCCGAGCAGTCGAATTTGGAGGCCGCGCACGTAGGTGAGCTGTCGATCGGCCTCCTGCTTGGTGAGCTCCCCTTGGCGCACCGCTCGATACAGCAGCGAGAGCAGCTGCGAGCGCAGCAGCGTCGGAGCCACAAGCTGGTTCCCGGCGGCGATCACCGCCCGCTCCTGCGCCAGCCGGCGTGCCACGTCCGGCCCGATCACGTACCTGGGCATGGGATCTCCTCCGCCCGCATCACCTGCGTAGCGCCCTCGGCGCCGCGCCAGCGCCGCCCGGGCCACAGCCCCTGCTTGCCGAGGATGAAGCGCCGGGCGGTCGTGATGTCGATGGTCAGCATACGGCTCCCTGTGACAGCGGCTAGGGGTGCTCGTAGACGTAGAAGATGTAGTCCTGCGAGGTGGTTTCGAGGCCCAGGTCGTGGAGCGAGCGGAGCAGCTGGGCGCGGTGGTCAGTGCCGTGGTTGACGACGTGGAGCAGCACCTGCCACACGCGGAGGGCGCGGTCCTCCTCGGGCTCCTGGATCGGCCGTGTAAGGAGCGTCCCGTCCTGCAAGGCGGCGAGGTAGGCGCGCATGCGTTGCTCGATGGTGTCCCAGCGGGTGCGCAGAGTCGGCCGGTCGTCGCCCTGCGCGGCGGGGGCAGGCCCCAGAGGCTCGACGCCCTGCAGCTCACTGAACCAGACGTCATCCACGTCCATCAGGTGGAGGATCTGGTCGCGCACCGAGCCATGGGCGTAGGCCAGGCCGTGGGTGAACTGCTCCACGGTGAGGCGGGTGACGTGGCGTTCCCAGAGCGCGCGGTTCTCCGCGAAGTGATAGCCGTAGAAGTGGCGCAGGGCGTCGGCGTGCATACGCGTCCTTTCGCTCCATCGTCGGTCGAGTGCTCAGGCAACACGTCCGATACGGTCGAGCCAGGCGCTCAGCGCCAGCT
>JAAXUL010000673.1 GCA_013336035.1 Chloroflexales bacterium | reverse complement strand
AAAGAAAGGGTGCGTCAGGGAGGGCATGCCCTCCCTGAAAAACCGCGTTTCGGGCCTTTTGCGTGCCACAAGCAGGGGCTTGCGAGCATTTAGCGGCTGAGCGCCGGGAGCTGAGATTCGACGCGGTTCATCTGGCTCGCCGGGATGACGACAGGGGGCATCACATCGGTGGGGTTGCCAGCGGCGTCGAGAAAGCGAATGTAGATGAAGTAGTCGCCGGCGGTCAGCTGTGCGGTGCTCAGGCCAGTCGCGAGGCTCCAGTTCTGGATCGTAAACTGGTAGTCAGTCCCACCGCTAGCCGCGTTGGGCACGGCAACGCTGGCCGGCGCCTTCACCACAACCCACTTCAGCCCGGCGGCCAGAGGGTCGGCAACCCGATCAGTCGAGTTTGCTATCCAGACGCCCCAGATATGCCGATTCGGGTCGGGGTCCTCGGGGTCATAGGTGTTATCACGGACATTGATATTGGTGAAGGTCAGATCCTGCAGGACATCACCCGCAGCGTCAGCGACGGGTGTCACTGTGCCGGGGCTAGAGGTATTCAGGACCGGCGCATCCTCGTCGATGATCACATCGAAGGGGTAGACGCGGACATTGCCGGTGCCATCAGTGATCTGCACATAGAAAGTCGTCTTACCGGGGGCGAGGTTCGCCAGATTGGGCAGCGGCACAACGCCCTGGAAGCCGGACGAGCTCAGGGTATAGGTGTTCTCTGCGGTCGTAGGCGTCGAGCCGACACCGAGCGAGGCGAGGCCGCTACAGTCGCCCTGCGGCGTCACCGACAGATAGACCAGGGGCACACGCGTATAGCTCGGGTCGCCGCCCGGGGCGCCCTGGATATTGCTGAGCTCGGCGACGCCGCTGGCGACATGGTTGAGGGCGTTATCGATCTGGACCGAGGCCGCGACCCGGCTATCGATCTGCACCGTGTCGCTGCGGGGCTGAGCCTCGACCTGGTTGGTCGTCGTATTGCGCAGCTGGGTGTAGAGGGTTGAGATCCCACATGTGCTGCTGTTGATAATGTCTTCGGGCACCTCGAGGAGCATCGGCGAGGTGAAAGGCAGCCACGCGTCGGAGTTGGTCGGCACGCGGTTCCAGGCGTAGCGGATCTGGTTTGGCGAGCCCACAACATTGGGGAAGGTCACCTGGACCGTATTCCCTGCGCTGGTGCGGGCGCGGGAGGCGCCGTTCTCGACGACCGGGTCGCCGCCAAAGACGACCACGCTCGACTGAAAGAGCGAGTAGCGGGTATGCACGCGCGAGCCCGTAAACTCCTCGGTGACCACGTGGTTATAGGAGCCGTCAGAGACATTGCCGAAGCCGCGGGCATTAAAGAGGGCGCCGGTGCTACCGGAGGCGACGGGGCCGAGAGGGAGGCCGTTGAAGGGCTTGAAGGCGTAGTTGATCTGGTTGGAGCCAGAGGGCTGGGCGATCCAGGTGAAGTGCAGGCTGCCGCTCTCGTCGGCGCTGACCGTCACTTCGCCGAGCACCTTGCCGCCCGCCAGGCGCGAGCGGGGCCAGCTACCGTTGGCGGCTCGCTCTGAGTAGAAGACGCCCGAGTTGCCGCCGGAATCGGCTACGCCGCGCCAGGCCACGTAGACCTTGCCATCGGGGCCAATCGATATCGACGAGTCGGCGTAGTCGGAGCCGAGGGAGGTGACACGCTGCACATTGAAGGAAGAGACGTTCCAGAGGCCGGCGAAGATGTGCAGGCTATCGCCCTCGCTGGCGGTGAAGGTGATACCCATGGCGTCGTCTGGCCCGCTGGCCAGGCTGATCAGCGAGGCAAAGGCGATGCTATCGCTCACATCGCGGGCGCCCGCCCAGTTGGCGCCGCCATCAGTCGAGGTGCTAAAGTGAATGGGCCGGCCTGGATCACGCCATGCCACAAAGATCGTGCCCCTGGTGCTGACGCTTATCTCCGGCGTCACCGGAAAGATCGAGCTGCGGTTAACGGTGCGGGTAGGGCCCCAGACGCCTGCCGTATTGCGCTGACGCATATAGACCGTGCGCGAGCCCTGGTTCACCCAGGTGACGTAGATCGATCCGTCGGGGCCGCGGGCGTTCCCGGTCGACGAAAAGTCGGGCTGGCCCGAGGCGGGGCCAAGCTCGACCTGGGAATCAAAGCTGGTAGCCGTGATCGCCTTGCTCCACAGATATGCCGACGAGCGGTTGGCGTTGCCGCTCATATGGACTTGCCTGTTAGCGGCGACCACATCGGGGTACTTCACATCATTCGAGCCGGACACCTGAAACTCGTTGACCAAACGTAGGCCTGAGTCGGTCTGGGCTTGGGCCTGCTTAACTTCAGGGGCCGCGAGCGTAGCGGCAAGTATCGCGAGGCTGCTCAGCGCGACGATGATCTTTCGCAACATGGACCTATATCCTCCTTGCAGGGGCAGTGCCGACGTCATGGGCGAACGGCCCCCGCGTTGTAGCGCTTCTGTAGCGATCCTCGTCTTACGGCGCGACGACGGAGAAGTCATCGAAGAGGATGCCGCCGATGGCGCGGGTGTAGATGCCGGCCTGGCCCGCCGCCAGCGGCGCGGCGTCCTGCGCCTCGGCCACCACCGCCCCGTTCAGCGTCACCGTCAGCGCCCCCCCGCGCACCGTCAGCGCCAGCACGTTCCACGTGCGCTCGCTGAACCCCGGCGCCTCGACCTCCACCAGCGTCGTCACCACCCCATGCTCCACCTTCTCCAAGACCTGCTTCGGCGTCGCCGCATAGCTGCTCTTGAGGACGCGATAGCGGTAGTAGCTCGCCGTCGTCGGCTCGGCCCCGCTGTAGCGCGCGATCAGCCCCGCCGTCCCGTTCAGCTCATCGTAGAAGCTCACCTGCACGGTGTAGTCGCTCCACTCCGCCGCCCCGGTCAGGGCCGCCGTCTCCTGGATCGAGGGGTTCTTCGCCCGCCCCGCCGCCTCCTGCGCCAGGCGCCCCTCGGCCACCACCCAGTTCGCCTGGCTGTCGGGCAGCACCGCCTCCAGGTCGACCAGGTTCCAGGCGCTCAGCGCCGCGGGGTCATCGAAGCTGACCTGAGCCAGCGGCGTCCCCGCGAGGGTCGGCTCCTTGGTCGGGTTGGGGCCGATCGTCGGCGTGGGCGGGTAGGCCGGGTACTCCAGTAGCGGCTCCTGCTCCTGGGCCACGCCCTGCGGCGCCTGCCACAGAGACAGGGCCACCGCCCCGATCACCAGCGCGCCAACGATGACGCTAACAAAGGCGGATGTGCGATATCGCTGCATGGTCTGCATCTCCTCTTGGGTAGGCTTGTCCCGACGGCGTATGGGAGCCAAGAAACGCCGCGTCATTGCGAGAGCGTCTCGGCCGCCGGGGGCGACCCGCTTGGGGGCCGCCAATCGTAACCCTGTTCACAATCTCTGCGAGCAAACTACGTTATGTCACGTCAGACTGTCGCTACGCTGCGACCTGGGCCTCGACACCCAGAGCTCTCCGGTACAGGCTCAGGAGGTCCGCGGCGATGCGGGGCGAGCTAAAAGCCGGGGCCAGCGCGATAGCCCGGGTGCTGCAAGCCTCCCAGGCGGCCCGATCAGTGAGCAGCGCGACCATCGCCTCGGCGATGGAGGCGCCGGAGCGAGGGTCGACTACGCGGCCGGCCTCGGCGGCGGCCACGTAGTCGCTTACGCCGGTTGTACGAGTCACAATGGGCGGGGTGCCAACGGCGGCGGCCTCGACCACAACGCGGCTGAACGACTCGGCGACGGAGGGCACGACGGCCAGATCGGCGGCGGCCATATAGGTAATGGCCTCGCCGTGAGGGATGCCGCCTACCAGGTACACATCATCGGCGACGCCCAGGCTAGCGGCCCGCCGGGCAAGGTAGGCGCCATAGTCGCCGAAGCGTGGCGTCGAGCGGCTGGGGCCGACGATCAGTACCTGGGGCGCCACGCCGCCCCGGCGTGCCAGGGGCACCGCATCGACCAGGTAGGCGATCCCCTTGAAGGGGTGCAGCCGATTCAGGCTGACCACGATCGGGCGGGCCGGGTCAAGGCCGTGGCGCTCGACGATCGCCGCGCGGCTGCGCCGCCTCAGCTCGCCCAGATCGCCGGGGGGCGGGTAGCTGTCGGCCGTGATGTTATAAGGGATAGCTACGACCTTGCCAGGGCGCGCTCCAAGGCGCACGGCCAACTCTTTGATCTGGGGCGAGTCGGCGCGCAGCACCGCGGCGCGGCGGAAGACCCAGGGCAGCACGGCTCGCACCATGCGAAAACGACCGTAGCCGTAGTCGAACTCGGGCTCGGCCATAATATCGGCGCCAGGAAGGGTGACAGCCAGGGGCGGCGAGTGCTCCCGTGGGGTCAGGGCGGCCACCAGACCGAGGGGGAAGGCTGTCTCGACATGGACAATCGTGTAGGGGCGCTCGGCGATCAGCCGCCGGTAGTGTAGTACAGCGCCCGCCAGGTAGGGGTAGGGCCAGAGCGTGGCCACTGCGCGGTTCGCCACCTTCAGGGGCGCGCCGGCGCTGACCGGCAGCCTGTGGACGATGACGCCCTCTTCAACGGTTGTCGTGCGCACAGCGATCCCCGCCGCAAGAGCAAGGACCTCGGCCTCGACGCCATGGCGGCGCCACTCGGCGATGACCTCGGTATGGATGCGATTGCCCATTGCAGAGCTATCGTAGCGCGGGATACAGTAGAGAACTCGCATGGTTGCTCGCGAGCCGCGCCGTGGCGGCAAGTGACCGGCTCTATGCTGAGAAGGCAAGCTGCTATTACTATAACGATCGAACAGGCAAAAAGGTTCCGCCCTAAAGCCCGAACGGCGTAGCACTTAAGGCGTACCCCACATCCGTATTATGGCCGTCGCTCCCACATCTGTAGGTCGCGGCCCGAGCGCGTGATGACAGTGATCAGCGTGTAGCGGCCTTCGAGTGCCGCGGCGCCGCCGAAGTATTCGTCCCAGATGCGGGGGATGTAGGTTGGCCTGCGGACATCGAGCACGTAGGCGGGGTCGCGCTTCTCGTGGCC
>JAAXUL010000672.1 GCA_013336035.1 Chloroflexales bacterium | reverse complement strand
CCGCGCCCCAAAGGGGCCGAGGGGCATCGCCCCGTGCCCCGGCTTCTTACGAGTGCGCCGGTGCGGGCGCTACGCCCCTTGGCCCGGGGGTTGCTCGCACACGGCCCTACGCGTAGTCCCCCACGAGGGGCTCTGTGGTCTCGGGGCGCTCGATGCGCAGGATATGGACAGGCATTGCGGCGGGGTCAAGCTCGACGTAGCTGAACTCGCCGCTCCAGGTGTAGCGGGCCCCGCTGAGCAGGTCGTGGGCCTCGAAGGGCCCGCTGAGGCCCCACTCGGCGAGCGGTAGCTGGATCCATCCGCCCTGGACGCTGGTCGGGTCGAGGTTGACCACGACCAGGATGATATTCTCGTAGTCGGGGGTGGCCTTGCTGTAGGCGATCACCTGGGTCTGCTCGGCGTAGTTGAGGTCGACGCGGTGGAAGCGCAGGCCCTCGTTGCTCTGGAGGGCCGGGTTCTCGCGGCGGATGTGGTTGAGCGCGCCGATGAACCAGCTGATATTGCCGGGGGTCTGCAGGTTCCAGTGGTGGATCTCGTACTTCTCGCTGTCGATGTACTCTTCGCGGCCTGGCACCGGCACGTTCTGTAGCAGCTCGTAGACCGGGCCGTACAGACCCCAGCTGGCGGTGAGGGTCGCCGCGAGGGCGGCGCGGGTGAGGAAGACCGAGCGCTGGCCGGGGTAGAACTGAGGCGTCAGGATGTCGGGGGTGTTCGGCCAGAAGTTCGGCCCGAAGAACTCCTTCTCCTCGCCCTGGGTCAGCTCGAGCATGTACTGGGTCAGCTCCCACTTGACGGTGCGCCAGGTGAAGTAGGTGTAGCTCTGGGTGTAGCCGAGCTTGGCCAGGCTGTGCATCACCTTGGGGCGGGTGAAGGCCTCGGCGAGGAAGATCAGCTCGGGGTGCTCGCGCTTCAGCTCGCCGATGCACCACTCCCAGAAGCGAAAGCTCTTGGTGTGGGGGTTGTCGACGCGGAAGACCTTCACGCCCTGGGCGATCCAGAAGTCGAAGATGCTCTTCAGCTCATGCCAGAGGCCCTGCCAGTCCTCGGACTCGAAGTCGAAGGGGTAGATGTCCTGGTACTTCTTGGGGGGGTTCTCGGCGTACTGGATCGTGCCGTCGGGGCGGGCGCGGAACCAGCTGGGGTGCTCTGTGACGTAGGGGTGGTCGGGCGCGCACTGGAAGGCGATGTCGAGGGCGATCTCGAGGCCGTGCTCGTGGGCGGCCCCCACCAGGGCGTGAAAGTCCTCGAGCGTGCCGAGCTCGGGGTGGATGCTCTTGTGGCCGCCCTCGGCCGAGCCGATCGCCCACGGGCTGCCAGGCTCGCCGGGCTGGGCGGTGACGCTGTTATTCTTGCCCTTGCGGAAGATGCGCCCGATCGGGTGGATCGGCGGCAGGTAGAGCACGTCGAAGCCCAGGCCGGCCACGTAGGGCAGGCGCGCGATCACGTCGCGGAAGGTGCCGTGGCGGCCGGGCTCGGGGGAGGCCGAGCGGGGGAAGAGCTCGTACCAGGCCGAGAAGCGCGCCAGGGGGCGGTCGACCGTCACCTTCAGGTCGCGCTCGTAGCTCGTGGCGTAGCGGCGCGGCAGGTAGAGGCCCATCAGGCGGGCCAGCTCGGGCGAGAAGCCGATCTCGGCGTCGCCGGCGCGCAGGGCCTGCTCGAAGCCGCGCAGCGTGTCGCCGGGCTCGCCGGGGGCGGCGGCGGCGGCCTCGGCCACCAGCGCGGCGCCGATCAGCAGATCGATCGCCACGTTCTGGGCGGCCTCGACGCGCTTGTGGAGCTGGTGCTCCCAGGTGCCGAAGCGGTCCATCCATGCGATGACGCTGTAGCTGTAGGGGCCGACGGTCTCGACGGTGAACTGGCCGCGCCAGCGGTCGTTCACCAGGTGCTTCATGGGGGCCTCGCGCCACTGCCGGTCGTGGGGGCCGCGGTAGCGCACGGCGCAGGCCAGGCTGTCGTGGCCGTCCGCGAATGCGTCGCACTCGACGATTACTGTCTCGCTGGGGACGCGCTTGATCGGGTAGCGCCCACCGTCGATCTCGGGCGTGACCCGCTCGACGACTACGCGCCGGCGGCCCTCGCCGAGGGTGGAGAGTCCGTTGAGGGTGGCCTCGCCGGCCACGGTCGCGCCCACCTCGGGCGCCTCGAGCTTCGCTGGCATCTCCAGCTCCCTGGCTGTATCCCTACCGCCGGCTGTAGGGGTGAAAAGGCCGCAAAGCGCCGGCCGCGCCGTACCTGTGGCGCGCCAGGCCCTCTGCGCTGTTAGTGTAGTAGACCTACTATCATGCCCATTCTACAGTCGCCTACGGCCTATGTCAAACCTGTTTTAGGGCTTCCCCATGAGTTGGCTCACCCCTCAATATCTAGCCCGATGTCCAGCGCCCGTGCCGAGTGCGTCAGGGCGCCAACGCTGATGTAGTCTACGCCCGCCTCGGCCACGGCGCGGATCGTCGCCAGGGTGATCCCGCCGCTGGCCTCGGTCAGGGCTCGCCCGGCCACCACGGCCACGGCGGCCCGCAGCTGATCCGGGGGCATGTTGTCGAGCAGGACCATGTCGGCCCGGGCCTCCGCCGCCTCGGCGGCCTGCTCGACGCTCTCGACCTCGACCTCGACCCGCACCATGGGGCCGACGGCGGCGCGGGCGCGCCGCACCGCCTCGGCCAGGCCTATGCCCTGGGCCGCCAGAATGGCCAGGTGGTTGTCTTTGAGCATGACGCCGTCGTAGAGGCCGAAGCGGTGGTTGGTCGCGCCGCCCGCGCGCACGGCGTATTTCTCGAGGGCCCGCAGGCCCGGCGTGGTCTTGCGCGTGTCGAGGATGCGGGCCTTCGTCCCGGCTACGGCCTCGACATAGCGGGCGGCCATCGTCGCCACCCCGCTCATGCGCTGGAAGAGGTTCAGGGCCACCCGCTCGCCGCTGAGCAGGCCGCGGGCGGGCCCGGCGACGGTCGCGACGGCCGCGCCGCCCTCGACGCGGGCGCCCTCGGCGACCAGCGCTGTGAGCGCCAGGGCCGGGTCTACGGCGGCGAAGACGGCCCGCAGCACGGGCAGCCCGCAGACCACCCCCGCCTCGCGGAAGACAAAGGCGGCCTCGGCCCGGGCCGAGGCGGGGATGGCCCCCAGGGTGCTCAGGTCGCCCGCGCCTATATCCTCGGCCATGGCGCGCATGACGACGTCGCGAATCACGTCAGGTGATAGATCGAGCATAAACATTCCCCAGTGAGTCGCCTGTGTTCGGCGGTACCAATTGGCGATAGGCACAACAAGAGACCCACTAATCAGCGGCGTGGGCCATGCTCAGCGCCGGTGCCACGCTTTCGACGAGGAAGGGCTGGCGGCCGCGGGCCTGCACGCTGTGGGCGTGCCAGGCCTCGCGCTGTTGGGGGAAGTCGGTGCGGAAGTGGCCGCCGCGGCTCTCCTCGCGCAGCAGGGCCCCGGCCACAATCAGGCGCGCCGCCAGGGCTGCGTTGGCCGCCGTCAGACCCTCGGCGTTATCGCTGGCGGCCTGTAGTGGCCAGCGCTCCAGCTCAGCCAGCCCCGCCCGCAGCCCCGCCCCATCGCGCAGGGGGCCGGCCGCCCCGACCATCGTGGCCGCCAGATCCGTGCGCCAAGCTTGATGAAGGACCAAGGGCGCGGGGCGGAGGGCGCGCTCGAAGGCCGTGGGCTCTATCTGGCTTTCGTCGTTGCCCCTTCGTCGCTGGTCGAGCTGCGCGGTAGCAGCGAAGCCGGCGCGCCTCCCGAAGACCAGGCACTCGAGCAGCGAGTTAGAGGCCAGGCGGTTAGCGCCATGGACGCCGGTGCAGGCCACCTCGCCCGCGGCGAAGAGGCCCGGCAGGCTTGTCGCGCCGTCGAGGGCGGTGCGGATGCCGCCCATCAGGTAGTGCGAGGCGGGGGCCACCGGGATGGGAACCGTGACCGGGTCCAGGCCATCCTCGCGCAGCCTGGCGCAGATAGTCGGGAAGTGGCGCTCGATCCGCTCGCGGGACATGTGGGTCAGGTCGAGCAGCACGTGGTCGCTGTCCGCGCGGCGCATAGCCGCATAGATGCCGCGGGTGACCACATCGCGGGGGGCCAGCTCGGCGCGGGGGTCGTAGGCGGGCATAAAGCGCTCGCCGCCGGGGGTGCGCAGGATGCCGCCCTCGCCGCGGGCCGCCTCGGTGATCAGGAAGCCATAGCCGGCGCGCGTGCGGTAGACCGTTGGGTGGAACTGCATGAACTCAATATCGGCCACCTCGGCCCCGGCGCGGTAGGCCATCGCGACACCCTCGCCGAGGGCGGTGGGCTGGTTGCTGGTCAGGCCATAAAGGGCGCCGGCGCCGCCGCTGGCGATGATCGTCGCTCCGGCGAGCAGACGGTGCCAGCGCCCGGCCGGGTCGCGCGCCAGGGCGCCGATGACCTTGCCGCCCACATCGAGCAGGTCGGCGGCCTGCCAGCCCTCGAGCAGAGTGATGCGCGGGTGGGTGCGGGCCTCGGCGATCAGGGCCACTCGGCCCGCCGCATCGTCCATGTGGGCGACGCCACAGGCCTGGCGGTGACGGCGCCGGCAACTGCGTGCTGACCGGCTCGCTCGAGTAGGAGGCCACGTTCGGCCAGTTCGACCTGACGGCCGGCTCGAGCCAGGACGTGTTTGTGGTGAAGTAAGACAACGCCGGCAACGTGAAATGGGCCCGGACCGGCAGTGGCCCCGTCAATGAAACCGCCGAATCCGTGGCGCTGGACTCGGAAGGCAATAGCTACCTGAGCGGCTCCTTCTCGGGGAAAATCCAGTTCGGTGACGAGCTCGCGGAATCGAGCGCGTCCATGGCGACCTTCGTGGCGAAGTTCGACCGGGACGGCAACGCGCTCTGGGTGAGGTCCGCCGGGTCCACGGGCAAGGAGAGCCAGGGGCTGGGGATCGCCGTGACGGGTTTACCGCGAAACCGGGCGGTGTATGTCTGCGGGCTCTACGACACCTCGTTCGAGGCCGGCTTGTGGCAGCTCGAAAGCCGGG
>JAAXUL010000671.1 GCA_013336035.1 Chloroflexales bacterium | reverse complement strand
GCAGGTCTCCTGGAATTGCTCCCTGCCGGTTTTGTTCGACGGCAAGGACAAGGTCGGCGCCAGCAGTTCCATCGCCATGGCGCGCGCTACCTGGGCCAGCGGCTCTAGCACCTTGAACGCTTTCGCTCATGAGATGTATGCTTCGGCGGAATGGGATACGGCCTATGAGTCGCCGGTGGGGACAAACACAACCAACGCCGGCCAGATGTTCGAATACAGCGCGCTGTCGATCATGGCCGCCCAGAATGGAACCACCGTGGAGATCGACGCCAATGCGGATGGCACCTACGAGACGTCGGTCACGCTGAACGAGGGAGGGACCTACCTGGAGGGTGCCCATGACTGGGCTAGCGGTTGCGACTACCTGCGTCAGGGCGCGCGGGTCAGGACGACCAACGCCGGCAAGCCGATCCAGGTCAAGTTCGCCAAGGCCGCCAGCGACCCGCGCTTCCAGCGCACCATCCAGAAGCTTGAGCAGAGCGCGACGAAGGCCCGCGCCCACACCCCAGCGGCGGCAAAGGCTGCCCAGGCCCAGGCCGCCGCCCAGCCCCCAGCCAACGAGAAGCTGGCCGTGGCCAAGGCCGGCAGCGTCGAGAGCATGCAGGCCGCCGAGACAAGCAAGCCCGAGGGCGGCTCCTTCCTGGCCATGCTGCGCGCCGAGATCCAGAAGGTCATGCCCAAGAAGACCGAGGACGCCGGCGAGTTCATGCAGGGCGGCGACAAGGACCAGCTCAAGGGGGCGATGACCGGCAACATCAGCCAGCAGAAAGAGCAGGCCGCCGGCAATGTCCAGGCCGCCTCGGCCCAGCCGCCCGACCCCTCGCGCGTCGAGGGCAAGGAGGTCACGCCGCTGCCCGCCGACCAGCCGCCCGCCCCGACGCCCGTAGACGCCGGCAGCGCCATGCCGCCGCCGGCCGCCCCGGCCGAGGTCTCGCTCGAGGGCGGCAAGCAGGACGCCGACAAGGCCCTCAAGGACGCCGAGGTCACGCCGACCCAGCTCCAGAAGGCCAACGACCCGCGCTTCAGCGCCGTGCTCACGGCCAGGTCCGAGGTGGACAAGCAGGCCGCCAGCCTGCCCCAGCAGTACCGCGCCGGCGAGCAGAAGACCATCGGCGCGGCGGTGGCCGCGGCCCAGGCCGACGAGAAGCAGGGCGTGGCCGCCCTCGGGGCCACCCAGCGCCAGTCGGGCGCGGGCGTGAAGGCCCGCCAGCTGACGGCCAAGCAGAAGGACGAGCTCGAGCGCAAGAAGGTCGCCGAGACGATCGAGGGCATCTACAACGAGACCAAGCGGGTCGTCGACGCCAAGCTCGAGAGCCTGGACAAAGAGGTCGAGCAGGTCTTCGACGCCGGCACCGAGGCGGCCATCCAGCGCATGAAGAGCTACGTCGACACCCGCTTCGACGAGCGCTACAGCGGCATCAGCGGCGCGGCCGCCTGGCTCCGCGACAAGCTGCTGCCGCTGCCGCCCGAGGTCAAGGCCTGGTTCGACGAGGCCAACAAGCTCTTCATGGCCGACCTCGACGCCCTGGTGGTGCGCGTCGCCGCCCTGGTCGAGACGCGCCTGAAGGAGGCCAAGGACGAGGTCGGCAAGGGGCAGAAGCGCATCAAGGAGTACGTGCAGGGCCTGCCCGCGAACCTGCAGGCCGTCGGCAAGGCCGCCGAGCAAGAGGTGAGCGGGCGCTTCGACGAGCTGCGCAAGGGCGTGGACGACAAGAAGAACGACCTGGCCCAGAAGCTCGCCCAGCGCTACAAAGACGCCAGCGAGAAGGGCGCCGCCGCCCTGCAGGAGATGAAGGACGCCCACAAGAGCCTGGTCGAGAAGGTCAAGGAGGCCGTCGAGGCGGTCGTCAAGGTCCTGCGCGAGTTCAAGAACCGCGTGATGGGCATGCTCAAGAAGGGCAAGGAGACGATCGGCCTGATCGTCGCCGACCCGATCAGCTTCCTCAAGAACCTGCTCAACGCGGTCAAGAAGGGCTTCACCCAGTTCGTCGCCAATATCTGGAGCCACCTCAAGGCCGGCTTTATGAAGTGGATGTTCGGCACCCTGGCCAGCGCGGGCGTCCAGGTGCCGAGCGAGTTCTCGCTGGGCTCGATCCTCAAGCTGGTGCTGCAGATCCTCGGGCTGACCTACGCCAAGATCCGGGCGAAGGCCGTGAAGCTGATCGGCGAGCGCAACGTGATGCTGATCGAGAAGGCCTGGGAGCTGATCTCGGCCCTGATCACCGGCGGCCCGGCGGCCCTCTGGGAGAAGATCAAGGAGTTCCTGGGCAACCTGAAGGAGATGGTGATCGACGCCCTCCAGGATTGGGTGGTCACGACCCTGATCAAGGCCGCGGTGACCAAGCTGGTCACGATGTTCAACCCGGTGGGCGCGATCGTGCAGGCGATCATCACCATCTACAACACGGTGATGTTCTTCATCGAGCGCATCCAGCAGATCATGGAGCTGGTCGAGGCGGTGATCAACTCGGTCCACAGCATCGCGACGGGCGCGATCGACGCCGCGGCCAGCTGGGTCGAGCAGGCCCTGGCCCGCACCATCCCGGTGATCATCGGCTTCCTGGCCCGCCTGATCGGCCTCGGCGGCCTCTCCGACAAGATCCAGGGCATCATCAAGAAGATCCAGTCCACCGTAGACAAGGCCGTCGATAAGCTGATCGACAAGATCGTCACCCCGCTCAAGAAGCTGTTCGGGGGCGGGAAGGGGAAGGATGGGAAGCCCGACAGCGCTAATCATGCGGCGATGGCCAAGGCCGCTGCGCAGGAGCTCGCGAAGAAGCTTCCAGCCGAGACCGTATATGAGGAGGCGCGGGCAGCGAAAGAGAAGCAGGCCCGCGATCTCGAGACGCGCTACAATCAGCAGCTTCAAAAGCCGGTCAAGATGAAGATCTCGTTCGCCGCCGCCGCCAAAGACAAGGAGGACAATGACATCGACTTCCACATCCGGATCGCGCCGAACGACTTCGACATGGACTCGGCGGTCGAGGGTCTCAAGAGCAGCATCCCCACGGAGGCCGGGCTCCACGGCGATCTCAAAGGTGCGAGCGGCGAGAAAGAGCAGGAGTCCCACCACGTTCCGCCAAAGGGGTTGCTGGGCTGGATCGTCAAGCAGGCGAACGAGCTCATGGCGCACCTTACCAAGAGCAAGAGCGGCAAAGCGACACTGAAGAAACACTCCTGGATCAGCAAGATCGCTGGGATGGACCCCTCGGTCTTCGACCCTGGCGATCCGCTGGCCGCCATTGCCATCAACAAGCACACCCACATCAAGAAGATTGGTAAGCCGGCGGAGGATAAGTGGCGCGCTCACTTTGGCGCAGGCACCGGTGCCGAGATCCTCAAGCGCCTGAAAGATAAGCGCCTCACCCTCATCTACCGAAAGCTGTTTAGCCAGCTCAGCGACGATGAGAAAGCAGCCTATCGGGCCGAACTGGAAGAGGCTGGCATCCCGGTACCCGCCCCCGGCGAGGCTGACCCGGTGGTGGGGGTGCTCTCGACCCAGTTCTTCCATACCGAGCTGACCGCCATCTTGAAGGAGAAGCAGAAGCACGGTGATACTAGTGCCGAGAGGTTCCGCAAGGATCTGGGCAGCCTTGCAAAGGGTGCTTACGCTCAATCGCGCGAAGCAGTCACGATTGCGCTAGAGCATTCGAAGCGTGACGGAACGAAGGAGCAGCGCCAGCAGGCCCTGACCAAGCTCAAAGGGCTTTCGAGATCCACCTGGAACACCTATGATGGGATGAGTGAGCTGAAGATGTTTTGATGGAACAGGAGGCTGGTGATGAGCGACACTCAGCTGCTTAGCACGACGCTTGCCTCGCTCCTCGACACGGTTGGCCGAGACCCGCTGAAGACTCTGCTCTTTGAGCCGATCGAACCCGCCGACCTTGACGAGCACCTTGCGCGCCTGGCGGTGTTTGTCGCCCCCTCATATCTGCCCTTCATGCGCGACGAAAGTGGCATGATGGTGCTCCACCTCTGGCCGGGGCGCGACCTCTGGCAATCGCCAGTCCTCTATGTCCCCGACGACGCACGGGAGGCGCGCTTCGTGGCTGACCAGCCTGGCAACCTACCGACTGCGCTCTGGCTGTGGGTTGGGCGCTACTTCAAAGAGAAGCCCGATGTACTTCGTCAGGCGACAGAGACCGTCGCGACAGGCCTGCCTGTCGCCAGGGCTGTCCCCGACCCCCTCTGGACAATCCTGAAAGAGAGCCCCAAATTTTCCCCGACCCTCTGGTCTCCCCGCGCCGACGAGTACACTCGGCGGGCATGGGAGCTTGCTGATGTCGGGCATCCCTTTGTGGGCATGCCCCGCTTCACTGACGAGATGGAGGCCAGCGAGGTTCTGCCCGACCTCGAATCCTTCGTCGCCTCACGCCCCGGTGTGCCTGAGCTGCTTGCCGCCTTGCTTGCGACGCGCAGTGAGGCGAAGATCGCCTGGTCCAAAGAGGAGGGGCTCACGGTACTCTCCGCTGAGGCCTGGCGCCAGCTGAGCTGTGTGATCCAGGGCTGGTGGCGAAAGAACGGCGAGGGCGTGTGCGAGTGGGACTGCACCCTGCGCAACCTGAAGCGCCGAAAGACTGTCCTGAGTAAGACACCTTTTGCGCCGCTGGCTAATCACCCCGAGGCGTATTCGGGCAACGACGCAGATGGATCGGGCGCGTTGATCGATGTCGCCGCCGCCTTCACTTCGCTAGGCGACCACCCGGGCGCACTGCGGCAGCTTCGTAATGCCGCTACGGTTGCGCTGCTAGCTAACGGCGGCTACACACCCGATCACTGCCTGCGTATCGCTCGCGCATGCGATGCGGTCGCGCCTGACTCGCTCGCCGCTGCCGCGGCACGCGAGATCGCCCGTGTGCACCACGAAGGGCCGTAGCCAGGGTAGTTTGCGCCACGGAGCTCTACTCATGACCAGCATCGCCGTGACCATCGCCTGCCACGGGCCCTACCTGCGCTGGCTGCCCGAGGCGGTCGCCGCCGTCGTGGC
>JAAXUL010000670.1 GCA_013336035.1 Chloroflexales bacterium | reverse complement strand
CTGGGGTACCCCGCGGGGCTGTGGCGCAGGAGGGGCCGGGGGCTTCGCTGAGCGCTGGCGAGCCCCCGGCTATAGCGGATACTATGGCTGCGGCGGCTTCACCGAGACGAACTTCAACGTCTCGTTCTCGTCCCAGTCGCCGGGCAGGGCCGAGGCTACCCGGCGCACATAGTAGAACGACTCGCTCGGGTCGCCCTGGCTGGTGAACGTGTAGTTGCCGGTCCGGCCCTTGAAGGGCGCCGAGGCGGGAAAGGCGCGGATGCTGGCGCGCAGCTCCTCGCGGTCGACCTTGCCGTCGGCGGCTGCCCGGCCGAGCGCCGTAAGGCAGAGCAGCATTCCGTCGCTGCTCTCGCCCAGCAGCGACGCCGGCGCGTCGCCGAAGCGGCCCTTATAGAGGTCGGCGAGGCTGGGCAGGCTCTGGTCTCCCTCGCGCGCCTTCAGGTCCCGCTCGGACATATAGACGGTGGTGTAGCGCACGCCAATAGCGGCCTGGCCGGCGCCCGCGGCCAGATCCGGGGTGTCGGTGCCGTCGGTGCCAAGGATGATCGGCCGCTTGAGCTCGGGCCTGGCGGCGTAGGCCTCGGCCATCGCTACCAGGAACGCGGCCATCTGGTCATCGTAGCCGGGAAAGAAGACGACGTCAGCCGCTTCGAGCAGCACGAGATTGACGATCTCCCTCACCGTGGCCTGATCGTACGCCCTGGCTCCGACTAGCTTGAGCCCGGCGGCCTGCGCTGTGAACTGGTCTTTGAGGCCGACGCCATAGGCCGAGCTGTCGTGCACCACATAGACCCGTGGGGGGCTGCCCTGTAGCTGGCCGGCCAGCTCGCCCGCGATCTCATCCCTGATGTAGTCCGCGGCCACCTTACCCTGCACGTCGTCGCGGCCGACCACGCGCGTGAGAACGTTGTTGCTGTTCGCCGGGCCGGTGGTGAGGCCCTTCGCCGTCGCCGCCACGCTGATCACAGGCAGCTTCGCCTCGTTGTAGATCGGCAGGGCCCGCTCGAGCACCCCCGAGAGGTTGTGGCCGACCACAGCGATATAGCGCGGGTCCGCGACGAGCTTGCGGGCGATCTGCTCACCCTCGGCGGGGTCGCCCTTGTCGTCCCAGGCGACGATCCACACCGTCTTACCGAGCGGCGCGAGCTGCTGAGCCCAGAGGGAGTCCTGGCCGATCAGCTGCCCGGCGCGGAAGATGTCGAGCCCGCGCAGGGGCGGGTCGCTCGTGAAGGTCGAGACCAGCGCGATCAGCATATCGTCGGGGGCGGGCTCGCTGGCGCTGCTCGGCGTCAGGGGGAGCGGGGCCGGGAGCGCGGCGGCACCGGGCGTGTTCGTAGGCCCAGGGGGCGGGGTGACAGAGGCCTGGGTCGGCGTTGCCGAGGGCGGCGCGGGCGAAGCGTCTGTGGTTGGGCTCGCGGCTTCTTGGGCGACAGCAGAGGTTGTCGCTACTGCTACAGCGTTCGGGTCGGCCTTCACCTGACAGCTCAGGAAATAGCGCGTCGTCGAGCCGTTACTCGTTACGCTCACCGTGATCGTGACCGGCTGATCGGTCGTGAAGGTGCCTGCTGTGTAGTTCGTTACCGCGCCATCCTCGGGGTTGAACGTGCCTGACTGGGCCTCCCACTTATAGGTGGCGTCGCTGGGGAAGGTGCCGTTGACCGGAAACGACACAGTCGCGCCTGACTGGAGAATACAGCTCTCGTCAGGCGGCGGCGGGGGGATAAACGGCGTCGGCGCCGGCGGAGTAGTAGATGAACCGCACGCGGGCAGGAGAAGGACCGCCACGAGCACGAAGCCGATCACGCGCATCAGGGACATGGCCGATCTCCTTGCTAGTTAGTGACGGGGAAGAGGCGCAGCTGCTGAATAGTCTGCCCTCTGGAGCCGCAGCTCGGCCGCTCGATCCTCACAACAATATCGTCGGTCTTATCGTCGCGCCCCATCTGATAGACCATCTGGCAGGGGGCCTGCGTCACGATCTGGCCGTCGCTCGAGTCGAGCTTTGACAGCGAGCAGATAGAGCCCCACCCGGTGAACACCCCTGAGTCAGGGGTATAGCGCGGCGCGGCGGCGATCAAGAGCCGGAGGTTTTGTTGCACACCGGGGACTGTGTCGCCAACGACCCGGAGCGCCTCGCTTTGTCTTGCCTCTTCGACAACGGTAAAGCTCACGCCGGCCGTCGCGCACCAGGGCTGAGCGGTCTGGAGGTGGAGCGCGTAGCCCGCAATCAGCACAGCCAGGCTGAGCGACACCAGCCGGGCCGGCAGGGGCTTGCTGCGGACAGCGACAACAAAGAGCCCGCTGGCCGCGGCCCAGAGAATCCAGCTGATCTTATCGACGTTCAGGCGCACCCACTCGTTCTCGAACAGGCTGCCCACGATGATGGGCGAGAAGGCTAGCAGCAGGGTCAGGCCGATCTGGGCCCATGTGTTGGCGTCGAGCTGTCGAAACCATCGGAAGATGCGGTGGCTCGTGCCCTCTGGACGTTCTGTGCTCGTCATCTGAGGTCAGACTCCATCTGCTGATTCGCTGATGTTCGTGGGTTACACCCTTATACGCCTACATTCTCCTGGGTTATTAAACAAACGTCCCCCGCATCCAAAAGTGGATGCGGGGGACGGTGAAACGGCCTCGGTTATAGAGGGCGGTGCCTGGTGTGGGATTGCATTCCGTGGCGCCCTAAGATCCATGTTCGAAAGTGTCTCACCAAATGCTGCACCTGAATTGTAGCGCATATGACCGGCGGCCCGCAATAGGCGAGCGCTTCTCTGTCAAAGGGCGGCCAGGATCGCCCGCGCGTGGTCGATCTCGTCCTGGTTGACGGTGTGGCCCATGCCCGGGTAGAGCTTCGCCGTCACCGCGGCGCCAAGGCGTCGCAGCACCTGCTCCGACTCGATCACGCGCTCTTTCGGGATGTGGGGGTCGATGTCGCTGCAGCCCAGGAAGGCCGGGGTGCCGACCAGACTGCCGGGGTAGTCGCGGGGCGCCCCGGGCGGGCCGATCAGGCCCCCGCTGAGGGCGATCAGGCCACCGTAGCGCATCGCGTTGCGGGCCAGATACTCCGAGGTGAGACAGGCCCCCTGCGAGAAGCCGAGCAGGGCCACGCGCTCGGCGGGGATGCCCACCGACGTGACGTGGGCCAGCAGGTAGCCCAGGGCCTCGAGGGCCGCCGACAGAAACGGCTCGTTGTGATCCAGCGGCGCCATGAAGCTGAAAGGGTACCACGAGCCGTTGGTGGCCTGGGGCGCCAGGTAGGCCAGCCCCGGCGTAGCGAGCTCGGGCGCCAGGGTCAGGATGCTCTCGGCGCTGGCGCCGCGCCCGTGGACCATAATCACCGCGCCGCGCGCCGACTCCAGGGGCTCGCCGGCCGCGAGGGCTGGGCCGCGATGGAGAGATACAGTCACTGCTAGACTCCTTACCTTGCAGACACAACAGGGCGCGAAGATCGTACCAGATCTTCGCGCCCTCTGCGGCCCTGGGGTGGGCGGCCCTACGCGGGGACAAGCTCAGGGCGGCCCTTGGCGATATAGTACTCGCGGGTGTACTCCTCGAGGGTCTGCATGCGGCCCAGGCGGAGGATGCGGCTGGTCTCGCTCATATCGCAGGACATCGCGTCGTAGCTGAACTCCAGCAGCTCCATGATCCCGGGGGCCGAGGGGTTGATCGGCTTGAGGGCCTGGCCGATGGCGTTCATCAGCCAGATAGGCAGGTGCAGCGGGCGGATAGTGGTGCCCAGGACGCGCGACCAGATCGCGACCATCTCGTCGAAGTTGAGCAGCTCGGGGCCGCCGAGCTCGAAGGTGCGGTTGAGGGCCTCGGGGTTGTCGATGGCGTTGAAGAAGGCCCGCGAGACATCGACCATCGAGAGCATCTGGGTGCGCTTCTTGCCCGAGCCGAGGATGGGGAAGACGCCAAAGCGCTCGACGATGGGCTCGCCGCGCTGGATGATCTCATAGAAGAGGCCGCAGGGGCGGAAGATCGTATAGGGGACCCCGCTGTTCTGGATGGCCTCCTCGGCCATCAGCTTGGCCCAGACGAACTTATAGCCCACCGGGTTGCGCGGGAAGAGCGTGCTGGTGAAGATAAACTGCTCGCAGGTGCCGGCCTGCTGGGCGGCGCGCAGCAGGTTGAGCGGCCCCTGGTACTCGGCCATGCGGCGCGACTCGGGGCGGCGGTCGTCGCCGGCACTGGTGGCGCAGATGACGTGGGTGGCGCCGCGACAGCCTAGCTCGAGGCTGGCCGGGTCGCGGATGTCGCCCCCGATCAGCTCGGCGCCTAGCTTGCGCAGCGGCTCGGCCTTGGCGACCGAGCCGGGCCGCACCAGCACGCGCACAGGTTGGCCCTGCTCGCGCAGCATGCGCACCAGTGTTTGGCCCAGTGTCCCTGTCCCACCGACGATAAAGATCATGACGGTTTCCCTTCCAGCCTCGCAAGTGACCTCCGTCGAGGGCGCCAGTATACCACAGCCCGGCGAACAGTTTTTGCTCATATGTATGGACATATAGGCAACAAGCTTGTATAATGGGCTACACTCAACGACCTGCCGCACGCCCACCCCACGAGCGCGCGAGCCTAGAAAGTCCGTTGCGATGCCCTACCGCATCACCCGTCACCCCGAGGAGCTGCTCTGGGTCGTGGTGGACGGCCACCTGTCCCTTCACCACGCCGAGTGCTACCTCCGCGAGCTGTGGGAGCTGCTCGACAGCAGTGCGAGCCCCCAGGATCTGCTGGTTGACGGCCGCCGTATCGCTGGCGCCGCGCCTGGCGCACGCCGGCGCACCGAGCAGATCGTCCACCACCCCAACATTGGTCACCTGGCCTTCGTGGTTGGTGATCTGCACCTGCTGCTTCTTGCCCCCCTGGTGAAGCTGGTCAGCGGTGTGGGCCTCTTCGGCGACGAGCACGCGGCCCTGTCCTACCTGCGGTCATCACGCAGCCTGCCCACCGTAGCCGACGCTGGCCTGCCCAACATGCCCCCGCCCCCTTCCGA
>JAAXUL010000669.1 GCA_013336035.1 Chloroflexales bacterium | reverse complement strand
GGGGATCCGCGGATCGTGCCGCGGCTGGTGACCGCGCTGGAGGACGAGGGGGAGGACCATCCCACCCGGGCGGCGGTCTGCGCCGCGCTGGGGCTGCTCGGGAACGAGGAGCTGACGCCGCTGCTCCACCAGCGGGCGCTCCAGGAGATCGACGGGCTGCTGGTCATCGGCGGGCGGGCAGGCTACACCACCGCCGCCCGGCTCCAGAGCGCCGCCGCCAGCGCGGGGCAAAGCCTCCCGATCGTCTGTCTGCCGGCGAGCATCGCCAACGACCTGCCCGGCACCGATACGAGCATCGGCGCCGACAGCGCCCTCAACACCATTGTCACGATCCTCGACCTGGTCAAGCAGACGGCGGTCGCCACCCGGCAGTGCTACGTGGTCGAGACGGCCGGCGGCGGCTGCGGCTACCTGACCCTGATGAGCGGGCTGGCCGCCGGGGCCGAGCAGGTCTACCTGCCGGAGGACGGCATCACCCTGGCGGGGCTGCTGGCCGACGTGGCGCGGCTCAACCAGGGCTTCGCCGCTGGCAAGCGCCTGGGGTTGATGCTGCGCAACGAGCACGCCGACCCGCTCTACACCACCGGCTTCCTGCGCGCGCTCTTCGAGAAGGAGGGCGGCGACCTCTACGCGGTGCAGCAGGTGGTGCTCGGCCAGCTGATCCAGGGCGGCAGCCCCTCGCCCCTCGACCGCACCCTGGCGACCCGGCTCGCCGACCTGGGCATCGTACGGCTGGCCGCCGAGGCCGAGGCCGGCACGCAGGCCTGTCTCTGCGCCGGAACCTCCGGCGGAGATGTGGCCTTCCACGACCTGAGCGCGCTCGGTGCGGCGGCCGAGGCCGACCGTATGCGAGCGGGCGACCAGTGGTGGCGCGGCCTGCGCCCCATCCTGGATCTTCTCGCCCAGCCCGGCCCCCCGCCGGCGGAGGAGCGACCATGACCAAGAGCAAGAAGGCAGCGGCCGAGTCCGGCGCGGCGCCGGCCGACACGCCGATCGACGGATTCCGCAAAGAGGTCGCGGACCACCTGTACCACTCGCTGGGCACCGCGATCCAGACCGCCAGCAAGCACGACCTGGTCACCGCCCTGTCCCTGGCGGTGCGCGACCGCCTGATCGAGCGCATGCGCAAGACGGCCGACGCCCACTACGCCGCCAACCCGAAGTTCGCCTACTACCTCTCCGCCGAGTACCTCCTGGGCAAGCAGCTGCCCCAGGCGCTGCTCTACACCGACACGACCGAGGTGGCCCGCGCGACGCTGGCGAGCGTCGGCGTGGACCTCCAGGAGCTGATCGACCTCGACCCCGAGCCGGGGCTGGGCAACGGCGGCCTGGGGCGCCTCGCCGCATGCTTCATCGACTCGCTGGCCACCCTCGACCTGCCCGCCGTGGGCTACGGCATCCGCTACGAGTTCGGGATCTTTCAGTAGCGCTTCGTCGACGGCTACCAGGTGGAGCGCCCCGATCACTGGCTGCGCTACGGCAACCCGTGGGAGTTCATCAGCCCGGACGATATGGTCGAGGTCGGCTTCGGCGGGCACAGCGAGATGACGGTGGCTGCGGACGGCCGAATCCGTGTCCGCTGGCTTCCCGCCGAGCGGGTCTTTGGCGAGCCGTGCACCACCCTGGTGCCGGGCTACGGCACCACGACGGTGAACATCCTGCGCCTCTGGCGGGCCCGGGCGACCGACGAGTTCGACTTTCAGCTCTTCGATGCCGGCGACTACGCCCGCGCCGTCGCGCAGAAGGTCGTCTCGGAGAATATCAGCAAGGTGCTCTATCCGAACGACAACACCCTCCAGGGCCAGGAGCTGCGCCTCAGGCAGCAGTACTTCTTCGTCGCCTGCTCGCTGCGCGACATCATCCGGCGCTTCCACCTGCGCAACGACGACTGGGATGCGTTCCCGAGCAAGGTTGCCATTCAGCTCAACGACACCCACCCGGTGATCAGCATCCCTGAGCTGATGCGCATCCTGCTCGACGAGGAAGGCCTGGAGTGGGAGCAGGCCTGGCGCATCACCAGCCAGACCTTCGCCTACACCTGCCACACCCTGCTGCCCGAAGCCCTCGAGCAGTGGCCGGTCAGCCTCTTCGAGCACCTGCTGCCGCGGCACCTCGAGCTGATCTACGAGATCAACGGGCGCTTCCTCGACGAGGTGCGCGCCCGCTTCCCGGGCGACGAGGCGCGCGTCATCCGCATGTCGCTGATCGGCGAGGGCGACGTACGCCGGGTGCGCATGGCCCACCTGGCGACGGTCGGCGGCTTCGCGGTGAACGGGGTGGCCGCCCTCCACTCGCGCCTGCTGCGCGAGCAGACCCTCGTCGACTTCGCCGCCATGTGGCCCGAGAAGTTCCAGAACAAGACCAACGGGGTGACGCCGCGCCGCTTCGTCAGGCTGGCCAACCCGCGCCTGAGCGACCTGATCACCGAGACGGTCGGCGACGGCTGGCTCAGGCAGCTCGATCAGCTGCGCGGGCTCGAGGCCTGCGTCGACGACGCCGGCTTCCGCGAGCGCTGGCGCGGCATCAAGGCCCAGAACCGCCAGGACCTCGCCGCGTTCCTCAAGGGTCACGCCGGAGTCAGTGTACGCCCCGACGCGATGATGGATGTGATCGTCAAGCGCCTGCACGAGTATAAGCGCCAGCTGCTCAAGGCGATGCACATCATCGCGCTCTACCAGCGGCTGCGGGACGACCCGGGGCGCGAGATCGTCCCGCGCACCTTCGTCTTCGGCGCCAAGGCCGCGCCCGGCTACTTTATGGCTAAGCTGATCATCAAGCTGATCAACAGCGTGGGCCAGGTGGTCAACAACGACCCCGTGGTCGGGGGCCGGCTCAGCGTAGCCTTCCCCGCCAACTTCAACGTCAGCATCGGCCATCTGATCTACCCGGCCGCCGACCTGTCGGAGCAGATCTCGCTGGCGGGCAAAGAGGCCTCGGGCACGGGCAACATGAAGTTCGCCCTCAACGGCGCCGTGACCATCGGCACCCTCGACGGGGCCAACGTCGAGATCCGCGATCTGGTGGGCGCCGAGAACTTCTTCCTCTTCGGGCTGACCACCGAGGAGGTCGCCGGCCTGAGGGAGGCCGGCTACAACCCCCAGGAGTACTACGAGGCCAACCCGACCCTCAGGCGCGTCGTCGACAGCATCGCCGACGGGACCTTCTCCAGCGGCGACCGCGGGCTGTTCCAGCCGATCGTCGACTCGCTGCTCGACCGTGACGAGTACCTCCACATGGCCGACTTCCAGGCCTACCTGGACTGCCAGGAGCGGGTGGAGCAGGCCTACCGCGACCAGGAGCGCTGGACGCGCATGTCTATCCTCAACGTCGCGCGCTGCGGGTTCTTCTCGTCGGATCGCACCATCGGCGAGTACGCCGAGGCGATCTGGCGGCTCACGCCCGTGAGAGTAAGCCAATGACACAGCCTCTGCCATCCAAGAAGACCAAGATCGTCTGCACGATCGGCCCCGCCTCTCAGTCGCCGGAGGTGCTGCAGCAGCTCATCGCCGAGGGGATGAACATTGCCCGGGTGAACTTCTCGCACGGCGATGTCGCGACCCACCGCGTTGCGATTGCGAATGTGCGGGCCGCGGCCAGCGCTCTGGGCGCGTCGGTCGCCATCTTCGGCGACCTGCCCGGCCCGAAGATGCGGGTCGGCGAGATCGCCGGCGGCCCGGTCGAGCTGCGGCGCGGCCAGGCCTTCACCCTGCACAGCGACCCGCTCGTCGGCGACGCCACCCGCGCCTCGCACAGCTTCCCGAAGCTGCCCCAGGTCGTCAGGCCGGGTGACGCGATCTACCTCAACGACGGCTACATCCAGCTCGAGGTCGAGCGAGTCGAGGGGCAGGAAGTTCACTGCCGGGTGCTGGTGGGCGGCCCGCTCAGCTCGAAGAAGGGCCTCAACATGCCGGGCACCGATCTCGGCATCTCCGCCTTCACCGAGCGCGACCGCGAGCTGCTGCGCTTCGCCGCCGAGCAGCGGCTGGACGGCGTCAGCCAGTCCTTCGTCGAGAGCGCGGCGGACATCGAGGCGGTGCGCCGGGCCGCGGCGGAGCTGTCGTACGACCCATTCATCATCGCCAAGATCGAGCGCGCCGGCGCGCTGCCCAACCTCGACGCGATCCTGCAGCGCGCCGACGGGATCATGGTAGCCCGCGGCGACCTGGGCGTCGAGATCCCGACCGAGCAGGTGGCCTTCGCCCAGAAACAGATGATCGCCCGCGCCAACCGTGTCGGGAAGCCGGTGATCACGGCGACCCACATGCTCGAGTCGATGATCAGCAACCGGCGCCCGACCCGCGCCGAGGCGACCGACGTGGCCAACGCCATTCTCGACGGCACCGACTGTGTCATGCTCTCGGGCGAGACGGCGGTCGGCGCGTTCCCGCAGGACGCGGTGGCGACGATGGCGCGGATCGCCGCGGTCGCCGAGGCCAACCGGCCCGGCTCGGTCCTCGGCCGACTTTTACAGGCCCAGATCGACCGCAGCACGCTTTCGCTGGAGGATCTGGTGGCCCTCAACACTTACCTCAGCACCCAGACTATCAGCCCCTCCGTCGTGTTCGCGCCCACCGACAGCGGGCGCACGGCGCGACAGATTGCGCGCTTCCACCTGGCGCAGTGGGTCATCGCCTTCGCGCGCGACGAGGGCACCTGCCGCAAGCTCCAGCTCTCGTACGGCGTGCGGAGGGCCGGGACCGGGCAGAGGGTATGTCACCTTGTCGAGCTACTGGCCCAGGCGCAGGGAATCAGCCTGTCCTCGTGACGACAGGAGGGACTGTCGGGGTGGACGGCGAATTGCACAGTGCGTTATTCGGTGCGGGCGCGTGTGGGGACGAGATCGCAGGTGCGGCACGAGTAGGACGATAAGCAGCCGCGCACCTCGGCATTGCGCGGGTTGTCGACGGTGAAGTCGTACCACAGCACGCCGCCACCGG
>JAAXUL010000668.1 GCA_013336035.1 Chloroflexales bacterium | reverse complement strand
TGGCCGGCGGCACGCCGCGCTCAGGCCCGAACCTCGCGGCGCTGGAAGAGGACGTAGCCAAGGGCGAAGATCGCGATCATCATCGCGGCCAGCCCGGTCAGGTGTGGCCAGATCAGCAGCACGCTCTGGCCGAGGGGCAGGGGCGCGCCGCGCACCGCCTGATCCATCTGTGAGGAAAGCACCAGGCCGAGCGAGCGCACCTGCGGGTTGAGCAGGCCGAGCGTCGCCTCGGCGTAGAGCGTGTTCGGTGAGATGCGCGTCAGGGCTAGCTGGGCCTGGGCCTGGGCCAGCAGCTCGGACGGCATACCAATGCGGACGGGCGCCACAACCTGGGCGAGCATGCCGGCGATGATCTCCCAGAAGATCGTGAAGAAGAGCCAGACCGCAAGGGCGGCCAGCACCGCCGTGGCCGGCTGCCGGAAAACGATAGAGCAGAGCAGGGCCAGGGCAAGCCAGACGCCCCCGTAGGCGATGGTCAGCACAAGGTGCCAGATGATACGTGCAGCCTCCTCGCCCCCCGGCGGCACCCCCAGCCGCAGCAGGCCCAGCCCGCAGATAAGCAGCCAGATCGTCGTGAGCACCAGGCTGAGCGTGCCGAGCCCCGCCAGAAACTTGCCCAGCAAGAGCGCGTCGCGGTAGATCGGTTGGGCCAGCAGCCGCGACATCGTCCGCTGGCTGAACTCGCCATTGATCGTGTCGAAGGCCAGGGCGATGGCGATGATCGGGATAAGGAAGACCAGGAAGCCGATGAAGGCCGGCAGGGGCTCGCGAGCCGTGGTGAAGAGCCGCAAGAAGAGGAAGCGGTCCTGGCCCACGGTCTCGCGCAGCTGGCCCGAGGCGGCGTACACGGTGCCGGCCGCGGTCAGCACGGTGATCAGCTCGAGGATCAGCATCCGGGTGCTGGTGAGCGAGTCGGCCATCTCTTTGGCGACGACGGCCCACAGGCCAGTCCAGGGCGAGCCCTCGCGCGCGTACACCTCTTTGCGAGCGGGCGCGGGCGCCTGGGCCGAGCGCTCAGGCTGCGCGAGCATGCTGGCCCTCCTCGCGGAAGTAGCGGGCGTAGATCTCCTCGAGGCTCGGCTGCTCGCTGGCGAGGGCCAGCAGCCGGCTGTCGGCGGCGACGACGGCCCGCGCCGCCGCGGCGCGCACGTCCTCGGATGCCTCGAGCACAAAGCTTCGCGGCCCCTCATGGCTAACCGACAAGACGCCGGGGACCTGCTGAAGAGCCGTGGCAAGATCGTGACCGCCCTCTGCCTCGAGGTAGACGCGGTAGGCCTTGCCGAGCACCTGCTGGGCCAGGCTTTCCACCGGCCCCTCGAGGACCATCCGGCCGTGCGAGAAGAGGCCGACCCGGTCGCACACCGCCTGCACCTGGTGCAGCAAGTGCGACGAGAGCAGTATGGTGATCCCCTCGGCCTTGAGCTCGCGGATCAAGGCCAGAAACTCACGGGCGGCCTCGGGGTCGAGGCCCAGGGTTGGCTCATCCATGATCACAAGCTCGGGCTCTTTCAGCAGGATCTCGGCCAGGCCCAGGCGCTGGCGCATACCGCGCGAGAAGGTGCCGACCCGCTTGTCCATCACCGCGCCCAGGCCCATCCGCTCGAGGGCCCCCGTGATACGCCGGCTGGCCTGGGCGCCGGTGATGCTGTTCAGATGCGCCGTGTAGACCAGGTTCGCCCGGGCCGAGAGGTCGTTGTAGAAGCCGACCTGGTCGGGCAGGTAGCCGACCCGGGCCTTGACGCGCAGCGGCTGGCGGCGCGGGTCGAGCCCGAGCACCTGCACCGCCCCGGCGCTCGGCTCGGTCAGCCCGAGCAGCATCAGGATCGTGGTGGTCTTGCCGGCGCCGTTGGGCCCCAGCAGGCCAAAGACCTCGCCCCGCCAAATGGTCAGGCTGAGCGCTTCTACAGCCGTGAAGTCGCCGTAGCGCTTGCCCAGGCCATCGGTCTTGATCATGATCTCGCTCATTGCGGTCTCCTTTCCGCGCCGTTAGCGGCGCCCAAAGCGCGACACGGCGAGCCCGACCACGGCCACGGCCACGGCGATCAGGGCGATGCCCGCGATGCCCCAGAGGGTTGAGGTCAGCACGGTCACGCGGAAGTCGGTCGTCGCGCTGCGGCCCTCGGCCGGCTTTGCCGAGAGGCTGACGACGTAGTCCCCCGCCACCGCCTGGTCGGCCGGGCGCAGATTGGCGCTTACCTGGAGCTCCTGGCCGGCAGGGAGCTCGGCGATGGTCGCGGGCGTGAAGGTCACCGACCAGCCTGTGGGCGGCGCGGCGCTGAGCTTGATCTCTTTGGCCGGCGCGGTGCCTGTGTTGCGCACCACCAGCGTGAAGGCGGTGCTCTGGCCGATCGTGGCGTCGCCCGAGAGTCGCCCGTCAGGCGTGGTCAGGGCGATCTGGCTCTGGCCGACCACCTCGGCGGTGAGCGCGATCTTCGCCGAGAGGTCGCCGCCCTCGGCGGTGATGTAGATCGGGAACGAGCCTGCCTGCGCATCCGCCGGGGCGTGGGCCTGAACGGTGATGTTCTTGGTGCTGTTTGCCTCAACCGGCAGGCTGGTCACGTCCTGGCCGGCGGAGTTGAAGCTCACCTCGAAGCCGTCGGGGGCCTGGGCGATCAGGTTCACCGTCACATCGCTGTCGCCCTGGTTGCGCAGCGTCGTGTTGAAGCGGAAGTCGCTATCGGGCGCGCCGCGGATGGTGGGCAGATCGGCGGCGAACTCTAGGCTGGGCGGCAGCTTCTGCTGCACGATCACCTCAAGCGGGAGGTTCACGGCGCTGGCGCCGTCCGCGGCGACGCTGAAGTGGTAGTCGCCTGCCTGGAGATCCTTTGGCGGGTCGAGCCGGAGATCGACCGCTGTATCTTCGCCGGGGTTGACATAAGCCGCCTGGATAACCTTGCCGTCGCCACGCAGGGTGGCGGTCCAGCCCTTTGGCAGATCGCGCACGTTCAGCTTCACCGTCTGGGCGCTGTCGGCGCGCAGCACGAGCGGGAAAGCGAGCGCGTCGCCGATGGCGATCTCCTGGGTCGGGTAGCGCGTGAAGAGGGTGAGCCCCTGGACCGGGGGCGTCGTCTGGGCCTGGGCCGCCAGGGGGCTGGCGCTCAGCAAGCCCAGGCCGAGAACGGCTAGGGCTAGTGAGAAGATGTGTTTCATCGTAGCGCTCCTAAGCTATTGTCATTCACGATAAACTAATCACTGGGGGAACGTATCACGTGAATAGAGCGAGGTTATGAACCACGAACCATTACCGCATGGGGCAGTGGCGCCCTTGCCAGCCCCGCTGCGGCGCTTCGCGCCCGCGCTCCTGGCCCTGCTCATCCTCGGGGGGCTCTATGCCTGGCTGGCGACAGCGCTGTCCCCGGGGCCGCGATGGCTCGCGCTGGGGGTGGCCGTGATCTTTAGCGCCGTGGCGCTCGTGCTGCGCTGGCGGCGCTGGCTCTATGTGCTGCACTTGCTCACCTGGGGGCTGCTCGTGTTACTGACGGCCGCCATTATGACGGCCGTCGCCCTGCTGCTGCTAGAGGTGACCGTGCGCCGGCCCGAGGCGCCATCTCTGCTCCGCGACGCCACGGTCATCTGGCTTGCCAATGTGCTGACCTTCGCCTGGTGGTACTGGGCGCTAGATGGCGGCGGGCCCTCGATGCGCCATCACCACGGCT
This sequence comes from Chloroflexales bacterium, assembly GCA_013336035.1. GTDB lineage: Bacteria > Chloroflexota > Chloroflexia > Chloroflexales > Chloroflexaceae > CAIWXH01. Next base: position 1,336 of record JAAXUL010000668.1, on the reverse strand, counting down.
ATCGGCGCATGGACGTGGTCTTTCCGCAAATTACACTGGCCAACCGCGTCGCGCACGCGTGGCAGCCGGGCTTCCTGGACTATCTGTTCCTGGCCTTTACGACCAGCACGGCCTTCAGCCCGACTGACACGCCGGTGCTGTCGCGGCGTTTCAAGGGGCTGATGATGCTGCAGTCGCTGCTGTCACTGATGGTGACCGGGGTCATCATCGCGCGCGCGGTCAACACGCTCTGAGCGGGCCGCCGGGCTCAGGCGGCCCAAGGCGTGGATTTCGGCGGCGCCTGGCGCGCCGCCTGGTGGATGGCGGCGCAGATACTCGTGATCGTGCAGCCCTTCTCGAGCACCTGGTCGATCCCTACCGTGCGGGCCCTATCGATCAGCCCCCAGGTCTCGCTGCTCAGCAGGATGATAGGTGGTGGCTGGGGGCCGGCTTTAATCAGGCGCGCCATAGCGATGCCGTCCATTATCGGCATATGATAGTCGCTCAGGATCACATCGGGGGCGTAGTGGCGCGCGGCGACGATCGCCGCGCAGCCATCGCCTGCCTCTCCAACTACTTCGAGCCCCTCGGCCTCGAGCATGCGCCGAAGGATACGGCGGTAGCTGTCGTGATCCTCGACGATGAGCAGACGTATACGTGACCCTGTCATGGTTAGCCCTCCGGCTGGATGCGAGGCTCTTAACACTGATCGGGCGCGGCGCGGACGCTGCCCCGCGAGATGGCTCTATCTTCCTGCCCCCTTGTTAGCAGGGGCTTAACTCTGGCTAAAGCGCAGCTAAAGGGCCGACTGTGTGTTACAGGGGTCGCCTTTAGCCTCTCTTTAGCTACGACTCAGCGCGCCATTACCTGACGGAGCGATGATGTAGTCCTGGCGGGGCGCGGCGGCGCAGGCGCGGTGGAGGGGTGGTGTGTTCAGTGCCTGGTGGCCCTGGCTCTTGATCTTGCTCGCCCTGGTGCTGGTGCTGCTTGGCCCAGGCCGGATCGGCACCATAAGCGCAGGCGTGCGCCACCTGCTCCGGCTGCTCTGCGGCGAGAGCGACAAGCCGCGCCAGTGACGTGGCCATGCCGTCCGGCGCCAGGCAGCGCCTCGGCATATGCGGTATCATGGGCTGAGCCGTTGGCTGGCAAGCCCAAGAGATGATATGGGTCAGCGCATCCTGTTGGTCGAGGACGAGCCCGAGATCGCGAGCTACCTTGTGCGCGGGCTCGCCTACGAGGGCTACACGATAGAGCACACAACAACGGGCGCAGCCGCCCTTGCCGCGGCCCGCGAGCGCCCACCCGACCTGGTGGTGCTCGATCTGGGGCTGCCCGATATCGATGGGCTCGAGGTTGC
>JAAXUL010001483.1 GCA_013336035.1 Chloroflexales bacterium | reverse complement strand
GCAACGCCTGCGCGAGCGAGGTGCCCCGCTATCGGGTGATGGTGTATGGGATTGCACCAGCCCTGGCCGCCGCTCTTGTGCTGCCCTCCACGCCCGCGCCCTAAAGCTCGTTGCGCAACCCGTGGGCGGCTGGTACCACATCCAGGTGCAGGGCCACCTCGACGCGCACTGGTCCGAGTGGCTCGACGGACTCGCAATACAGCACGAAGCGGCCGGCCGCACGCTGCTCACCGGCTGGATCGCCGACCAGGCCGCGCTGAACGGCCTGCTCAACAAACTCTATGCTCTGGGGCTGCCCCTGCTGTCGGTGGCCCAGGCCGAGCCTGATGCCAAGCAGCCGGATATGTAATTGCCATCTTGCACACGCTAAAGGGAGATCATCACATGGCTGAAGAGGTTTCGCCCCCTCCCGCCCGCCGCCGTGCTCCGGGGGGCCGGCTGGTGTTTGGGGTCGTCGGGCTGCTGGTGGCCGCGGCGGCGATCTGGTTTGGGGTTCGCTACGTTCAGGACTCCGCCCGCTATGTGTCGACCGACGACGCGCTGGTTGACTCGAACCTGGTGTCGGTCGCGCCGCTTGCCTCGGGCACGCTCTCGATCTGGCAGGTGAAGCCGGGCGATACCGTGCGCGCTGGTCAGGTGATTGGCGAAGTGAAGCCCGCCGCCGGCTCGGCCTACCTCAACATCACCGCGCCGATCGACGGCACCATCCTGCGCGTTGACGGCAAGGAGGGGCAGGTGGTCGCCCAGGCCCAGACGCTGGCCTACGTCGCGAACCTCAATACGCTGTACATCACCGCCTACATCGACGAGGGCATGATCCACAAGGTCCACCCGGGACAGCCGGTCGAGGTCACGGTCGATGCCGGGGGCGGCATAGTCTACCAGGGCACTGTGCGCGAGGTGCTGGGGGCCGCCGCGGGCTCCTTCGCCCTCATCCCCTCGAGCGACCGCTCCAACGGCAACTTCACCAAAGTCACCCAGCGCGTGGAGGTCCATATCGACATTGGGCCGACCGACGGCGCCGCGCTCTACCCGGGCGTGAATGCCTACGTGCGCATCCGCACAGCCTAAGGAGAGCACTCAGCTATGAAACCCGCAGTGAAGAAGGTCGTTCTCTCCGCCGCGACCGGCCTGCTGGCGATGCAGCTCACCGCCTGCGGCATCGGCGCGGCCACCGGCGCGCCTGCCGCTATGGCGACCCTACCGCAGCCGGCTGCCGTCACGGCTCAGCCGGCTGCCACGACGACCGCGGCGATGGCGAGCAGCGGCATTCGCGCTATCGGCGAGGTGAAGGCCTCCCAGGATGCCAACCTGACCTTCCAGGTGACCGGGACGGTCGCCAAGATTCTGGTCAAGGAAGGCGACCTCGTCACGCGCGATCAGCTGCTGGCCATCCTTGACACGCGCGCCTTCGACGAGAAGGTCAGCCAGGCCCAGGCCGCGCTCCAGCTCGCGCAGGCCCAGCTCCAGAGCGCCCAGGCCCAGAAGCAGGTCGCGCAGGCCCAGCAGGCGGCCCTGAGCGACCCGCCCAGGCCCGCCCAGGTCCAGGCCGCGAAGGCCCAGGTCCAGGCCGCGACAGTCGCCCTGGCCCAGGCGCGCACAGGGCAGAGCCAGGGCGTCATCAGCGCGCAGGCCGGCCTGAGCGCCGCGCAGGAGAGCCTGCAGTCAACCAGAGATAAGCTCTCGAGCGCCAAGGCGACGGCCGAGTCGGCCGTCGAACAGGCAGCGAATAATCTGCGCAATGCCCAGGACACCTACAGCCGGATCTACTGGGACAACCGCGAGCTGGAGAAGCTCCCGGGCGATCTGCCACAGGCGCGCAAAGACGCCGAGGCGGCCGCGGAGCGCGCGGTGGCGAATGCGGAGGAGAGCCTGCGCCAGGCTGAGATCGCCGTCGAGAACGCGCGCAAGGCCGAGGGTACGGGC
>JAAXUL010001482.1:1302-1928 GCA_013336035.1 Chloroflexales bacterium | reverse complement strand
GCAGGACGACGCACACCGACTCGGCACCGGCCGAGGGGTTGTCACCGAACCCGCGGGGAGAGCTGCCCTCCGCCGGAGGAGATTCAGCGTGAGCGAGATCATTATCGCGGCGGCCGGCCTCTGCCGCTACTTCGGCGGCCTGAAGGCCGTGGACGGCGTGAACCTGCGCGTGCGGGCCGGCAGCGTCCACGCGATCATCGGGCCGAACGGCGCGGGCAAGACCACCCTGTTCAACCTGCTCACCGGCCAGCTCAAGCCGACGGCGGGCCAGGTGCTACTGCGGGGCCAGGACATCTCGCGCGTGCCGCTGCACCGCGTCGCCCACCTGGGGGTGGGCCGCTCGTTCCAGATCACCAATGTCTTCCCCAGCCTGACCGTGCTCGAGAATGTGCGCCTGGCCGCGCAGGCCCGGGGCCGCGACAGCCTGAAGATCTGGGCCCGGGCGGCGGGGCTGCCCGACTACCTGGCGCGGGCCCGGCGGGCCCTGGCCCAGGTGGGCCTGGCCGAGCGCGAGGCCGACGTGGCCGCGACACTGCCCCACGGCGACAAGCGTCGCCTCGAGCTGGCCATCCTGCTGGCCGGCGACAGCGAGGTGCTGCTGCTCGACGAGCCTACGGCCGGCATGG
>JAAXUL010001482.1:0-1292 GCA_013336035.1 Chloroflexales bacterium | reverse complement strand
CCGAGCAGGTGCCGCTGCTGCTCGAGGTGCTGCGGGCCATCCAGGCCCAGGGCGACAAGACCATCCTGATCGTTGAGCATAACATGGGCGTGGTGATGAGCATGTCGGACACGATCACGGTGATGCACCAGGGCATAGTGTTGGCCGAGGGCGCCCCGGCCCAGATCGCCGCCAACCCGGATGTGCAGCGGGCCTACCTAGGGGAGAGCTACCGCCATGTCCACCATGCTTAGCGTGCAGGGCATCCAGACGTTCATCGGGCAGCACCATATCCTCGAGGGCGTGAGCCTGGAGGTGCCCCGCGGCAGCATCATCGCGCTGCTGGGGCGCAACGGCGCCGGCAAGACCACGACCCTGCGCTCGATCATAGGCCTGACGCCGCCGCGCGAGGGCGTGGTCGTCTTTGACGGGGCCGAGATCCAGGGGCGGCCGGCCTACGAGATCGCCCAGCTCGGGGTGGGCTATGTGCCCGAGCACCGCGCCATCTTTCGCGACCTGAGCGTCGAGGAGAACCTGCGCCTGGCCGAGCGACGCCGGGGCGACCTGGCCCGGCGGGGCGACCTGGTCTTCGAGCTCTTCCCCGATCTGAAGCGGCTGATCAATCACGCCGGCGGCAAGCTCTCGGGCGGCCAGCAGCAGATGCTCGCCATCGCGCGGGCGCTCGTCCCCGATAACCGCCTGCTGCTGGTGGACGAGCCGAGCGAGGGCCTGGCCCCGATCATTGTCGAGCAGATCGTGGTCGCCCTGCGCCGGCTCGCCAAGGATATGACGGTGCTGCTGGTCGAGCAAAATTTTCATATGGCCGCCCAGCTCGCCGACCGCTACTACATCCTCGACGACGGCCACACGGCCCACGCGGGCCTGATGGCCGACCTGGTCAAAGACCAGGCCCTGATCACGAAGTACCTTGGCGCGGCGTAGCCGGAGACAGACCCGATGACCGATTTTGTGAACAAGAACCGCCCGGCCCTGATCGGCCTGGGCGTCGCCGCCCTCGTGCTGGGGTGGGCGGCTCTGCAGTACGAGCCGCGCGTGGCGGCGAGCATCCTGCTCTCGGGGCTGACCCTGGGCGCGCTCTACTTCCTGGTGACCTCGGGGCTCTCGCTAATCTTCGGGCTGATGGATGTGCTGAACTTCGCCCACGGCCTGCTGTTTATGGCCGGGGCCTATATGGGCTACACCCTCTACGCCAACCCGCGCCTGCTGCTCAACACGCTGCCTCTGGCCCTGGCCTTCGTGGGCGCGGCCCAGGCCGCCGGCGTGGTGGCGGCCCGGCTGGGCCTGCGCCAGCC
>JAAXUL010000667.1 GCA_013336035.1 Chloroflexales bacterium | reverse complement strand
CCTGGTGCCTGCCCAGTCCCCGGCCGTGGTGTCGTCCCAGAGGTTGGGCGCGGCGATCCGGTCGACCTGGGCGACGATAGTGAGCTGTGCCGATGAGCCTACCTGGGTGATCTCGCGCAGATCGTTGAGCGCGGCGGCCTCGAGGTTATTGTCGCCGGCCATATAGACGAGCACCGTCCAGTCGGCGACCCCGCCACCAGCTGCCGCTAGAGCCGGCCTGGCACGCTGTGTGGCGACCATAGTGGCGCCAACCACCAGGGCGGACACCATGGTGCACAGGGTCAGGATCAGCATCGCCACGACAGGCGCGCGGGGCACCGCACGGTCGCGCGCCGCGGACTGCCGCGGCTGCGGTACGTAGGACGACGGTGCTGCACGATATGGTAGGAGCAAGGCAACCTCCTGTTCGCCAAGAAAACGATATCTATGACAACAAACGTCGCCTGCGCCGAAAGGTTACGGGTCAATTCAACAAAATGCGTGCGCAATATAGAGCAGCCGATATTCTACGCTGACACATCTATTAATATGCGGACATAATCAGCGCGGCAATATATTATTAACGAAGTATTGGAGGGTGGGAATTGTTTTCCAATCGTTTTCCAATCCACGCCTCTCACAGAAAGAAGAAGGGAGGTGCCCCTCGACGCCGAGATGGCCTATGTGGACGCGACCAGCGGGCAGGTGCTCGCCTCGCCCGCGATAGCAAGCGGCACCACTATGACCGGGGGCTAGGGCGATGAGGGCGAGGAGCACGAGGGCGGCGAGGGCGAGGAGCACGAGGGCGGCGAGGGACGAGGAGCGGATCACTTATTGATCGCCACTGCCGACCTCACCCCCAACCCCCACTCCCTGTGGAGAGGGGGTGCCGCGTCAGCGGCGGGGGTGAGGTCCTGAGGCGAAGATGCTACACGCTCGCGACGGCAGAGGCGCGCCTGGCCAGAAACGCCTCGGCCTGCGCTTCGCCGTCGGCGATGAGCCCGGCGAGAAACTCCGGGTCGCGGTTCAGCTTTGTGACATAGCCCAGCCGCGCGCTAAGCTTCGGGCTCATCTCGATCCAGTGGATCTGGATGCGCTTTGCGTGCGGGCTCTTGAACTTGCCCTCATCCATCCATAGATTCACCTTGTTGATGACATCTAGCTCGTGGTTGAGCGACAGGTTGCCGGCCAGCGCGTTGCGCCGGTCTTCGATCTCCTCCACGCTGGTCGGCTCGGTCGCCAGCTGCTGCGCATTGATGCGGACCACCCAGATCTCGTCCGGCTTCTGCTGGACCTCGAGCCCGAGGAGCAACTCGCGCACGGGGGGGTTCTGCGAGAAGAGCCCATCCCAGTAGATCTCATCGCCGATACGGATAGCCTGGAAGAGCGAGGGTAGGGTGGTGGAGGCGAGCACGGCATCGATGCTGATCTCGGCGGCCAGCGAATCGAAGGCCTTGAACTTGCCCGAAAGCACGCCCACCGCGCCGATGAGCAGCCGTGGGTCCATGACCGGCTGCGCCACCTCATCAAGCCGGAGGTACTTCTCAAGCAGGGCCCGCAGGTCAAAGAACTCGCGGCGGGGCGCCAGCTGGGTCAGCAGCGCCGACGTGACCGCGGCCTGGGGCGCGTAGGGGCTGGCCTTGAGCTCGGGGAGGCGCCCCTGCATATGGAGCCTGATCAGGCCGACGCTCCAATCGTTCCAGAAACGTTCCCAGGGGAGCTGCGCCGCGTTATCGCGCCAGAAATCGTCGAGGATACGGACGGCCTGCTCGCGATGCCACTCGCCGTGCTCTACCTTCAGCAGGCCGTACCAGGCCAGAGCCGCGCAGATCGCGCCGCCCGAGGTGCCGCTCAGGGCGCAGATCTTGTAGTCGGCGCGCTCCTCGGCGCGCAGCAACGACTTCAGCACCCCCGCGGTGAAGGCAGTATGGCTACCGCCGCCCTGGCAGGCGACGGCGACCCGTCGTGGATGTGGCGCGCTATGCGTCGTACCGGTCATGAGCTTTCTCTTTCTCGGTGTGTGCTGCGACGAAGCTGCTCCGCGCCAGAGCTATATCAATGTCGCGGTTCCGAACACTGATATGGCCATGACACGGTAGCGCTACCTTTGTTCCAGGCAGAGCAGCGCGGCGCACAGCTGTGCCTTAGCTAAGGCGCAGCCGGTCGCCCACGATGGCGCACCTCGCCCTTCAGACATAGCGTAGCGCAGCGCACGGAGCCCTACGACACACAAAATGAGGTATTTGCCCGATCCCGGAGCGCCTTACAGCGGCAGTGCGGTGTCGGGCTCGCCTTTCCTCTCGTCGAACGAGATGTCATAGCGCACAAGGATGATCAGGTAGCCCCACATAGCGAGCCGCCCGAGAGCGCCGAGCAGGGCCGCCTGGTCGGGAAGCTCACCCGCCAGCGTGCTGATCGTGCCCCGCTCTGTCTGGGTATACGTCAGACGCATCCGTAGCTCCAGCTCCCAGTGGCGCGCGACCTGGCCATAGACCTTGATGGTGTAAGGTCCGGCCCCATCAAGGTTAGGTCGTGAGGACGTTTCAGTTCCATCTGCCATCGATCCGCCCCTCATTAACAGTGGTGCGCTCGGCAGTGGCGCTACACTGCACGTTAACGCTTTCGCCAGGTCAGCGCATCACACAAGTTGAGGTAGGATGCCGCGGCCACCTTCAGCGCTGCGAGCGCATCATTCACGTCTGCCGCAGGGCCCATGGCCTGGAATTACTTTCGGGTTGCGCGGCGGCAGGATGCACAGAGGCCGCCCGTGAGCACTCACAAGCGGAATGCTCCATTTTGTGCTATAGGTCGGCCAACGGCCGGCGCGAAATACTCTAGATTGCGCGATGCGGCGACCCGCCCCACAGTCTACGCTACAGCTATCCCCGCAAACCTGCGCGGTGACATTTTAGGGATGGCGAACGCCGCTGAGCACCAGGCAGTGGGTGCCCATCGGCAAGCCGAACATATCTGTAAGCGGCTATGTAAATCGCGGAGGAAACCTATGGCTAGTCTGACCGTCTTCAAGTTCCCGACCGCAGGCGGCGCCGATGCGATGCTGAGCACGCTGGAGAGCATGCAGAAGCAGCAGCTGATCACGATCATCGACGCGGCGACCGTCGTCTGGCCCGAGGGCAAGAACAAGCCCAAGACGCGCCAGCTCTACAACCTGGCCGGCGCGGGCGCGCTCAACGGGACCTTCTGGGGGATGCTCTTCGGCCTGCTCTTCTTCGCGCCCTTCCTTGGCGCGGCCATCGGCGCGGGCATCGGCGCGCTCACGGGCTCGTTCGCCGATATCGGCATCGACGACCGCTTCATCAAGGAGGTGCAGGCGAAGGTCACCCCCGGCACGTCGGCCCTCTTCCTGATGAGCGCCGGGGTGGTGCTCGACAGGGTGAGCGAGGCGCTGAAGGGCCAGAACTTCGAGCTGATCGCCAGCAACCTTACGGCCGAGCAGGAGGCCAAGCTGAACGAGTACTTCAGCGAGAGCGAGAGCTAGGCAAGCGGCCCCTCCTGGCGCGCCGGCCACCCCGGCGCGCCAGTTTGCGCCCCAGACTTGTTCGCCGCTGCCACCCAGGAACCTCACAGGTGAACCCCTATGGCTACACGGCCTGTTACACAGAGCCGGTTGGAAGCCGCGGTGTCAGCCTCCTGGCTGCCGATGCTGATCATCGCCCTGGCCCAGATCCAGCTAGCCTTCAACGTCAGCGCGCTGCCCGTCTCCATCGGCGGGATCGTCGAGGCCTTCGGCACCACGCCGGCCAACGTGGGCACGGCCCTGGTGGTCTACTCGCTGGCCGTCGCCGGCTTCGTCATGCTCGGCGCCAAGCTCGGCAAGATGTTCGGCGCACGGCTCGTGTTTCAGATCGGGGTGATCCTGCACGGCCTGGCGATGGTACGATGGCGCTGAGCACAAGCGCAAGTATGATGACCCAGGCGCAGGGCGTCGCCGGGCTGGCGGCGGCGGCCGTGGTGCCGACCCTGGTCGTATTGATCGCGACCCACTACAAAGGGACCCAGCAGGCGCAGGCCCTGGGGCTGCTGGGCGCGGCGCGGGCCTCTGCCGGCGTGCTGGCATTTCTGATCGTCGGCACCATTGGCAGCCTGCTCGGCTGGCGCGTCCCCTTCGGCCTCCTCGGCTTCCTCGCCATCAGCGTGTTCATCCTGAGCTTCCGGCTGAAGCCGGTCGCGCGCCAGCACGGTGTGCAGATCGACTGGGTGGGCGCGATCCTGGCGGCCGCGGCCGTGATGCTGCTCAGTCTCGGCTTCAACTACCTTAACGCCTGGGGCCTGCTGCTGGCCCAGCCCCGCGCGCCGTTCGACATCCTGGGGCTCTCGCCGGCGCCGCCCCTGATCGTCCTCGGGATCGTGCTCGGCCAGGCCTTCTTCGCATGGTCGCACCTGCGCGACGAGCTGAAGCGGCCAACCCTGATCGCGCTGGAGGTGCCGGACTGGCCCCAGGCGCGGGCGGCGACGTTCTCGCTGCTGATCATCGAGGCGGCGCCCGCGGCATAAAGAGCGCCATCGAGATCAGGTGATGAGCACCACCACGTCCACGCCAGAGCACGTAGACGAGGAGTGGGCGAAGCGCATGAAGGCCCGAGCGGCGCGCGACATGATAGCTACGCGCACATAAGGAGACCCATATGGAGATTACGGTACGCATAGGCGATCTGCTGCGCGAGACTGCCGAGCTCGGCGTGCTCGTCAGCGCCGAGGACACCTCGCTGCCCACAGATGTTGCCGGCCTGCTCGAGCCCGCCGATTTTCGCGGCAGGGCCAAGCAGACGCTGCTGCTCTACCCGCGCGGCGCCGGTGCGCCGCGGCGCCTGCTGCTGGTCGGCCTCGGCAAGCGCGAGGCGGTGAGCGCCGACAGCCTGCGCCAGGCGGCCGCCATCGCCGTGCAGCAGGCCCGGGCGCTACAGGTTACCGCCTTCACGCTCGGCGTCAATGGCGAGCTGCCCCTGGCCCCTGAGCGCATGGCCCAGGCCCTCGCCGAGGGGCTCGAGCTGGGCGCCTATCGCTAC
>JAAXUL010000666.1 GCA_013336035.1 Chloroflexales bacterium | reverse complement strand
CGACGCCCCCGTCGGCCGAGGCGGTGACGATGCGCGTGCCGTCGGGGCTGTAGGCCGCGCTCGTGACGCCCGCGCTCTTCCCGGCCAGGGTGATGACGGGCTGGCCGCCCTCGGCATCCCAGACGATGGCGCTCCCGTCGGCCGAGGCGGTGACGATGCGCGCCCCGTCGGGGCTGTAGGCCGCGCTATAGAGCTCCTTCACGTGGCCTTTAAGCGTGATAAGGCGCTCGCCGCTCTGCCCATCCCACACGACGGCGAAGCCGTCCTCGCAGGTGGTGACGATGCGTGCCTCGTCGGGGCTGTAGGCCGCGTCCCTGACCCAGTTATCGCAGGTGCCGGTAAGCTTCGTGATTAGTGCGCCGCTCGCGGCGTCCCACACGATCGCGGTCTTATCCTCCGAGGCGGTGACGATATATGTGCCGTCAGGTCTGTAGGCCGCGCTGAAGACACTGCCGCCGTGCCCCTTCAGCGCGTAGAGCTGCTTGCCGCTCGCGGCGTCCCACACGATCGCGGTCTTGTCCTCCGAGGCGGTGACGATGCGCGTACCATCGGGGCTGTAGGCCGCGCCCTTGACGCCCGCGCTGTGCCCGGCCAGCGTGACGAGCCGCGCGCCGCTCGCGGCGTCCCACACGATCGCGGTCTGGTCGTCGGAGGCGGTGACGACGCGCGCGCCGTCGGGGCTGTAGGCCGCGCTCTTGACGTCCGCGCCGTGCCCGGCCAGCGTGACGAGCCGCGCGCCGCTCGCGGCGTCCCACACGATCGCGGTCTTATCCTCCGAGGCGGTGACGATGCGCGCGCCGTCGGGGCTGTAGGCCGCGCCCCTGACCCAGCCGCCGTGGCCGACGAGCGTAGTGAGCCGGTCGCCGCTCGCGGCGTCCCAGACGATCGCGGTCCCATCCGCCGAGGCGGTGACGACGCGCGTGCCGTCGGGGCTGTAGGCCGCGCCAAAGATGGCGCCGCTATGGCTGTGGCTCAGGTCGCCGCTCAGGTCGCCGCTATGGCCGCCCAGGATCAGGGCTGTGCGCGCCGGCTGCGCGAGGAACTTCTGGAGCGTATCGGAGCTGATCTGGCTTCGGTCGCGGCGCAGCACCTCATAGGTCAGCAGCAGGGCGCGGGTCGGGTCTTCGCCAATCTCGTTTTCGGCCTCGAAGCTAAGCCGCTGGACATCGGTGAGCCGGTGCTGGGCCTCGGCCTGGCCAAACAGGGCGAAGGCCAGGGCTGCCAGCGCCACGGCCACGATGCCGATCAGCGTGGCGACCACGGCGAGCACGCGGATGCGGGCGTTCTGGCGCCGCTCGCGCGCCTCGGCGTCGCGGGCTCTGCGGCACTCGGCCAGAAAGTCGCGCTCAACCTTTTCTAGCTCTGCCTCGTCGAGCCCAGCCTCGGCGCGAGACAGGGCCTCGCCGCGCAGCAGCAGCCCCTCGGGCCGCCCCTGCTCGTGCCACAGGACGGCCTGGCGCTGGAGCGCGGTGAGGGCGCTCGCCCGCCACTCGGCGTTCTGGGCGCGGATCGGCGCGACCAGCCGGTCGTGGGCCAGCTCGAACCAGGTGGCGCCGCGCCGCTCCTCGGCGCGCACCAGGTGGGTGTCGATCAGCCGCTGGATCACGCGGTTCGGCAGGCCGCCGCTCTGCTCGGGCTGCTGCAGCACCTGGGCCCGTATCCCATCCGCGCTGATCAGCTGGCAGTCAAACCAGTCGCGCAGCTTCCGCTCGCTCACCCCCGTCGCCGCGCCGACCGAGCGCAGCCCCTCGAGATAGTAGTCCGCCAGGGCGCGGTTCACATCGCCCATACCCTCGACATCGGCCACCGTCACCTCGCGGGGGCGCGCGGGCCCATCGCCGCGCTCAGCGCCAAACAGGCCCTCCCACAGCCGGCGGCAGACGACCTGAAGCTGCACTGGCTCGATCACCTCGCCCAGCACCTGCGTGATCGTCCCATCCGGCCGCTGCACCGTCGTCATACGCAGGTCGTCGGCCAGGCGGGCTGCGGCCTCGTCGGTGAAGGCGACCCCCGCGATGCTGGCGGGGCTCTGCATGGCCTGGCGGGCGGCGGCGGGGCCGAGCAGATCGAGGCGAAAGGTGTCCTTGAGCCGGTTCGGGATGGGGCGCAGGTAGGGGTCGAGCTGGGCGATAAACTCCTCGCGCATCGCGAAGAGCGCCCAGACGCGGCGGTTCTCGAGGACGGCGCCGAGCTGGCTGAAGAAGGCCTGCCTGGCCGCGATATCGTGCGGGTCGACTATCAGCAGCTCCTCGAACTGGTCGAAGATCAGGACGGTCTCGCCGGGCTCGCTGTCGGGGGCGCGCCGGGCCAGGTAGTCAGCGAGGGTCATCCTGGCCAGGTCGGCGGGCGGCAGCAGCTCGGCGGCGGGGCGGCCCTCCTCGAGCGAGTCGAGCGTGCTGTAGACGAAGCGGTTGGCCGCGTCGGCGGGCGGCTCACGGTTGAGCCGCACCAGGGGCAGGACCCGAAACTTCTTCCGCTCGAGGGCCGGCACCAGGTCGGCCTGGATCAGCGAGGTCTTGCCGGCCCCCGAGGGCGAGTAGAGCAGCACGATCCGCTCGGCGATCAGCAGGTAGAGCAGCTCGCGCAGCTCGCGGGCGCGCCCGAAGAGCCGCTCGCCCGTGACGAACGAGCGCGGGCCTACATAGGGGTTGGGGGCGCTAGGTGCGCTCATAGCTTACGGGCCAGGTCGCGGATAAAGTCGTCGGCGCTGCCCCAGTAGATGCTCACATTGGCGCTCTTGCTAAAGTAGTCCTCGAGGTAGCGCTGGGCCAGGGCCGGCGACAGGTTGCGCCCCTCTTCGGGCGCGATCTGGGCCGAGATATGGGCGTAGTGGTCGCGCCGGCTGCCGCCGGCCTGGCTGATAAGGCTGCGCAAGAAGGTGCGGAAGCCCCAGTCATCCGCCCGGAAGCCGAGGAACAGCAGGGCGGTGTCGGCTAGCCGCGAGCGCAGCGGGCTCGGCACCAGGTCTTTGTTCTGGGTCACGCCGATCAGATAGTCGAAGTGCTGGTCCTCGGTCAGCACGAGCGAGTCGGGCCGCTGGTACGAGCCGAACAGCTGGTAGACCAGCGGGCGCTGGAGCGTGGGGTCGTAGTCGGGCTCGCTGGTGTAGACCGAGGTCGCCTGGCGGGCGTCGTCATTCCAGGGGCAGAGCACCACCTCGGGGGCCTTCCCCCTGGCCCGCAGGGCGTTCACCAGCAGGTCGCTCGGGTCGGCGCTGACATAGATCGGCACCTTCAGGGCCGCGAGCACGCAGTGCGGCTCGGGCTCGGCGGGGTCGGCCGAGCGCTGACGCCAGGCGTGGTCGAGCAGCGTATTGAGCAGGCCCATCAGCTCTTTGCGGCCGAGCTTCTCGGGGTCAACCGCTTCGTCGCAGGGAAGCCCGTCCTTGTAGCGACGCTGGATCTCGCCCACAAAGTACTGCAGCACGGCGACCGGCAGGAATTGAAGGCTCTTGTGGAAGGCCAGGAACTGGGTCACCTGGGGCAGGCCCTCGCGGTCCTCGGGGGCGAGCGGGAAGTGGAACTTATCGGCCAGATGGCGGGCCAGGTCGCGGCGGGAGCCGATCATGCCCTCGGCGAGATCGGGGCCGATGATCGGCGTGCACTCCTCGTCGCGGATGCTCGCCAGCAGGGGCTCCCACTTCTCGTCGCCGCGGCCGCGCCGGTCGTCGGCGAAGCCGGGCTCGTACCAGATCCGGCCGCTGCGCAGGCGGGTGAAGAGGGCCATCGCCCACCAGTCGGGCTGGTCGGCGACCGCCTGCCGCGCGGCGACGAGGGCCCGGTCGATGCGCCCGTCCTCGCCCAGCTCGCGAAAGAAGGCCGGCATCAGGCGGGCGTTAGTCTCGATGCTGAGCGGGCCCTGCATCGCGATCACCGCGGGGATGCCGGCGGCGGCGAGCCGCGGGCCCAGCGCCGAGAGGGCGCCGCGGCTGGCGTCGCCCGCGCTCGCGCAGCTGGCCAGGATGATCAGGCGCGGCGGCGCCGGCAGATCGATCAGGCCGCTGACGATCTCTGAGCCGGCGACCCTGGCGGTGCCGCCGCGCCCGTCGTCGAGGTAGAGCCAGGGCTCGCCGTCGACCACGGCCCCGTGGGCGACCAGGTAGAGGATGTCGCAGCCGCGGCGCAGCTGCGCGAGCATCGTCGCCAGCGCCGGCTGCCCGCGCCCGGCCAGGATCGTAGCGCGCATGACGCCGAGCCCGGCCAGGGCGCGCTGCCGCTCGGCCGCCACGTCGATCGGCGCCAGGTTGAAGGTGCCGAGGTCGTCCTGGCCGGCGATGAGCACTAGGGCGCGCAGGGCCTCCTTCGGCCGCAGCGCGACCGGGCGCCAGTCGGCGCTGCCCAGCGCGCGGGCGAACAGGACCCGCTCGCTCAGCGCCAGCGCCAGCTGGTCGGCCGGGTCGCGCAGCTTCTCCCAGTGCAGGTCGTGCAGCTCGCGGGCGTCGTCGGCGATGTTCAGCCGCAGCCGCAGGGGCCACTGGCTAGAGGCCGCGACGGCGCGGGCCTGGGCGAAGGCCGTGGCCATCCGCGGGTCGGCGAAGAGCATCTGGCCGAGCAGGGCGCCGTAGGCCGCCGGGTCGCCCTCGAGCTCGCGGAGCGCCACGGGGTCGAATGAGGCGAACACCTCGCGGTCCTTCAGGGGCCGCGTGTCCGCCTGGCTGTCGGGGCGGCTGAACACGACATCGACGGCGTAGCGCGCTCCGCCCTTGGCGTGCAGACTCAGCTCAAGATCGGCGGTCTCGTCCACGGGGCACCTGCGCGTACAAAAAGCACAAGGAAGACGGCTCTAAGTATACCATCGGACTACGGCCTCGCCGCTGCCCGGCTCACCACCCATGCGCCCACGTCCGGGTCGTAGCGCCAGGCGGCCTGGCGGGTCTGGGGCTGCCCCGAGGCGCTGCCCTGGAGGCTGAAGTTGAAGGGCACCAGGTCGGCCACCAGCTCGCCGGCGGACAGACGCAGCTTGCTCGCCCGCTCGCTCGGCGCCGCGCCGGCCGCCGTCAGGTCGATC
>JAAXUL010000665.1 GCA_013336035.1 Chloroflexales bacterium | reverse complement strand
CGAGCGCCCGCCGCCGGCGACGGGCCGCGCCGGTGCAAACTGGGACGGCGACGGAGAAGGGAGGTTGATCCATTGTCTGACAACCAGCAGACTGGGGCGGCCCCGCCCAACCCGGCGGACCAGCTCGTCCAGGTGCGCGTCCCCCTCGACGAGGCGGGCGACGCCTTCGCGACCAAGGACTCCAGCGGGCGCATCCCGATCGTCGTGCTCACCACGCGCCAGAACCGTATCCGCAACGACTTTGTCATCATGGGCCTGCTGGTGCTGTTCGGCGGGCTGATCGCTGGGGCGCTCTTCGATCTGGCGCTGGTCGGCTCGCTGGCCATCCCACTCGCGGCCCTGCTCGTGGGGGTCGGGGTGTGGCGCAGCTTCTACGTGATCATCCCCGAGGGCACCAACGCGCTGCTGAGCCGGGGCGGCAAGTACGCGAAGACGCTCACCAGCGGCTACTATGTGCTGCCGCCCTGGATCGTCGTCTCGCACCTGGTGACCCGGCGCGAGGTGCCCTACGATGTGCCGGTGCTCGAGGCGCCCACGGCCGACAATATCCGCGCGGCCGTGGACACCCTGGTCACCTTTGTGATCACCGCCCCCGACCAGTTTGTGTTCAATATCGCCGCCGACGACTTCGACCTGGTGCTGCAGAGCGTCTGCCAGGAGGCCCTGCGCACGCTGATTCGGCACACCCCCTCGGGCGCGATCAACGACCTGCTTGGGCAGGACTCGCGCGAGCTACAGAAGGCGATCCAGGCGGGGGTGGAGGGCTATGGGGTCACGATCGCGCGTATGACTATCACTGGCACCCGGCCCCCTGAGGAATTCATGCGCGCCGAGGAGCTGCGCCAGCTGGCGGTGATCCGGCAGGCCGAGCAGGTCGCCCTGCAGGCCCTGGCCCAGCAGCGCCAGGCCGACGCCGAGGCCCTCGAGCTCCAGCGCGTGTACGCCGAGGTCGAGCGCGAGCGCCAGGCCCTCCAGGCCCAGCTGCTCAAGGCCGAGCTGGCCATTCGCCTGGCCGAGCTCGCCGCCGAGGCCAGCGAGATGCGCATGGCCCGCCAGGAGGAGCTGCTCGCGTGCTACCCGCGCGCGGCGGAGTGGGAGTGGGCGGACACGCAGCTCGGCGTCGCCCGCGCCCTGGCCGCGAACGGCCGGGTCGTGCTGCAGCTGGGCGAGCCCGGCGACCTTGCCCGCCTCCTGAGCCTCCACGAGCTTGTGCGGGGTGGCGCAGACGAGGGCCAGGGGCTGCCGGCCGTGGCGGACGCGCAGCAGGCCGTGGGCGAGTCCGAGCCCGCGCCCCAGCATGGGCAGCAAGATGGTGATACACGCGGGCGCGGCCGGCGCAGGAGCACGGTGTCATAATCCCCACACCCAATGATCCATAAGGATGATCAATCCATTGAAGAAAACTTGTATACTCCCCGTGCGCGATTGACCATTACATGGCATCCTCCTCAGTGTCTCCCTACCAGACAGTGCCATCTGTGTAGCGTGCGCCTGCCCACGCTGCGGCGGGCGAGTTGTAGGATACGGACCGCCGCCGACTGGTCCATCCGGCGGGGCCTCCGCCAGCCCCATGGACCTTTCCCAATGACCCGTCGGCATAGTGCGCAGCGACTGCGCGTGCGCTATAAACGCTACGACGAGGCGCGTCGGCACCGACCTGGGTAGCGCCAAACGCTTCTTGAGAAGGAGGGAATCCTATGGCATCGGTCAACCGTGTCGAGCTGATGAAGCGGTAGCTAGACGCTACACTCCAGTCTCTGGACGATCCAGCGCCCGAGGAGGCCGCCGAGACGAGGGCGCTCGCCCCACCATGACCCCCGCGCCCGATCTGCTCCGCACCGCCACCCGCCTGGTCGTCGGCTCGCTCCTGCTCGTCACCGATGCCATGGCTCTGCGCGCGCCGATCTGGGAGCAGCTGGCCCAGAGCGAGGCGAGCCCACCGCCCATGCCCGACGGCGCGCCCGCTGCGCCGGTCACGCCCGAGCCGGGCGGGGAGCCCGAGGACGTCAGTGCGCTGCCGGCGCCGGTCGCCCCCAACGACAGCCAGATCGTGCTCGCGGCCATCGGCTGGCTGGCCGTTATCCCTGAGCAGCTGGGCGCCAACGGGGATCCGCGCTACGTCCTTGCGACGGCCCGGGTGCAGCTTGAGGGTACGCTCGGGGCGTTCGCACGGGGCTCGCTGGTCATGGCCTCGCGCGGCCGGCTCGGGCCGCCGACCATGCTCGACGATCCGGACCTCAAACGCTGGATCACCCTCGGCCAGATCGAGGCCCAGCGCAGCCGGACGCTGGCCAGCGTGGCCATCATCTCGATCGTGCGCGAGGCCGTCGCCTACCTGGCCAGCGAGCCCGCGGTCCAGCAGATTGTGCAGGAGCAGGGCACCACCCTCGCCACCGACGTCCTTGGCGAGGTGCGCGAGTACACGGTGAGCGGCGACACCTTTGTCGACGGCCTGGTGCGAAGGTTCTTCGGCCGCCGGCCCCGGACGAATGCGCCTGCCGAGACCCCGCCGCCAATCGTCGTCTCCCCGCTGGAAGAAGGGTGAGGGCAAAACCACTATGGCGATAGCGCCGCGAAAACTCAGGCTACCAGGTGACGACCCCAGCTCGGCCGTCCCGGTGTCACTGGTCGGCACGCCCGCCGGCTTCGTGAGCCGCCTGCTGGCCCTGCTGATCGACGTCGCCCTGCTCGGGGGCGTCCTGCTCGTCGGCGGGGTGATCTGGTATGCGCTGCTCTTCGTCATGCCGCGCGGGCTCTCAAGCGCTTTGCCGGCAAGCATGCAGCGGCTGACGTCGCTGCTCGCAGAGATCATCATCCCCGGCGTGGCGGCGGTGATCGTGGTCTGCGGCTACTTTCTGTTCTTCTTCACCGTCACCGGGCAGACGATCGGCAAGCGGGCGCTTGGCCTGCGGGTCGTGGCCGCCGATGGGGGCAAGCTGCCGGTTCGCCGGGCCGCGCTGCGCCTGGCGGGCTACGTCCTCTCGGCCCTGCCGTTTTACTACGGCTTCCTCGCCATGCTCTTCGACGCGCGGCGGCGCACCTGGCACGACCGCCTGGCGCACACGCTGGTGGTCTACGCCTGGGAGGCCCGGCCCGATGAGCGCTTTTTGGCCCGCGGCATCGCGCGGCTCAAGCGCTGAGGAGGCCCCCTACGCTTTCCCTCGTCTGCTTCAACCCAGGCCTACGCGCCCGCCCTCCAGTCGCCGCGGGGAGCGCTGCTGACACTCAGCCGCGTGCCGCTTCGGCAGGTCAGCTTTGAGCCCTATGGGGCGCAGGGGGCGTGGCTGGGCCCAACCCTGATGGATCGCATGACGGGGAAGGGCGCGCTGCTCGCGCGCTTCACCTACGAGGGGGTGCCCATCGTCGTGATCAACACCCACCTGCTGGCGAACTATCGCGCCGACTGGCGGCCGGCCAGGCGTGCCGCCCGCGACCAGCAGCGCCAGCTCGCGCAGCTGACCGACCTCGTGCGGCGGCAGCCCGACAATAGCCTGGTGCTGCTGGCCGGCGACCAGCGCCCCACCTACCGCCCCTTCCCGGGAGTGCTCGCGCGCTACGCGCTGCCGCTCGACATGGTCTTGGTGCGTATGCCGGCCGAGCTGCACGCCTCGGTGGAGGCGCAGCTCTGCCTGGGCGAGCCAGTCGCGCTAGTCGGCGGGGGGCACGACTATCTCTCGGATCATCTCGGGGTTCAGGTGACGATCAGCTGGAGGAGGGGTCTATGCGCCGCATCTTGATCCTGCACGCCCTGCTGGGCACGGGCCACCTCAGCGCGGCCCGCGCCCTCGAGTCCGCCTTTCGGTGCTACCCGGGGGTCGAGCCGATCGTCGAGGACAGCCTCGACTTCATCAACCCGGCCCTCGCCGGGCTGTGGAAGCGCGGCTACAAAGAGCTGAGCGAGCGCGCGGCCGAGGTCTACAGCCGCGTGTATGATGCGACCGACCAGGACGACGCGGGGAAGGCCGCGATCGAGAACCTGCGCGGTGCCGAGCGGGGGCGCCACTTCTTCCGCCGGCTCGACCAGTACGTCGCCGAGCTGCGGCCTGACGCGGTCATCGCAGTCATGCCCGTGCCGCTGGCCCTGATGAGCCGCCTGAAGGCCGAGGGCCACCTGCCGGCCCCGCTCTACGCGGTGATCACCGACTTCGTGGCCCACAGCAGCTGGATCGTGCCCCATGTGAGCCGCTACTTCGTGCCGGGGGAGCTCACCGCGACGCTCCTGAGCTGGCAGGCGTTCGAGCCCTCGCGGCTCACGGTGACGGGCATCCCGATCAACCCGGCCATCGCCGAGCCGAAGGAGCGGGGCGCCGTGCGGGCGCAGCGCGGCTTCCCCCTGGAGCGGCCGCTGGTGACGATCTTCGGCGGTGGGGTCGCTGTCACCACCATTCGCCAGATTGTGTTCCGGCTGCTCCAGGCGCCGCGGCCGCTGAGCCTGGCGGTCTGCGCCGGCCGCAACGAGGAGCTGCTCCAGGCGCTCGCCGACCTCGGCGACGGGCCGCAGACGCGGCTGTGGAAGCTCGGGCTGATCGACTACGTGGACGACCTGGTGGCGGCGAGCGACCTGGTGATCTCGAAGCCGGGCGGGCTGATCACCAGCGAGGTGCTGGCCCGCGGCACGCCCATGATCGCGATCGAGCCGCTGCCCGGCCAGGAGGAGGCCAACGCCGA
The DNA here is from genome assembly GCA_013336035.1 of Chloroflexales bacterium. Taxonomy (GTDB): domain Bacteria; phylum Chloroflexota; class Chloroflexia; order Chloroflexales; family Chloroflexaceae; genus CAIWXH01. The sequence goes on along the minus strand of JAAXUL010000665.1, from coordinate 347 downwards.
CGCCGTGGGCGCCAGCGGGGCCGGGATCGCGCTGCGCGTGGCCTCCCTGGCGCCCCTCGCGGCGCTGCACATCCTGGGCCAGCCGGGGCTGCGCGAGGCGATGGCGGCCAACGCGCGCCGGGAGGGCCGCCCGCGGGCGGCCCTCACCATCGCCGAGCATGTGCTCGCCGACCTCGACACTGAAGAAAGCTAAAGCCTATGATCCGCCACATTCGCATCCGGGCCGCCGCGCTTCCGCTCGCGCTCCTGCTGTGGCCAGCGCCAGCCCACGCGACCGTCTACGAGGTCTCGCCGGATATCGGCCCGCCTGGTACGACCTTCAACTTCAGGGCCGAGGGCTTCGAAGC
>JAAXUL010001481.1 GCA_013336035.1 Chloroflexales bacterium | reverse complement strand
CGACGAGTATGGCACCACCAGGCCGGCCGTCTCCTGGAGCACGGTCCGGTCGGCGGCGGCGCCGCTGATCTGCACCAGGTAAGTGCCGGGCGCGGGGCTCTCGAGGCGGCCCTGGTAGCTGTTTGGGCCGACCTGGGGCAGGGGCACCTCGCGCCGCGAGCCATCGGTGCCGATCAGGGTGGCCGTAACCGCCAGGTTCTCCTGGCCCTCGCCGGTGCTCAGCACGATGGTGGTCTCGCCGCCGGCCACGCTCATCTCGGTGCTGATATCCTGGCCGCCGCGCACCGGCAGCACGGCGCCCACCATCTGCCCGGCGAAGCGGGGGAAGCCCGCCCAGCGGACCCAGTCGGCGGCCCACTGGCCCTTGGCGTCGCTCAGCCAGGCGGCGCTGCGCCCCAGGCCGAACTGCCAGGTCGCCAGCAGCGGCTGCCCGTCGTCGGCCTCGAGCACCAGGCGGGCGCTGTCTTTGATCGTGCTGCCGTTGAAGCCGTAGAGCGTCGGCAGGCCGCCGATCCCGGCCATGATCGGGCTCTCGCCGATCGCGACCGGGGTGAAGGGCCGCTCCACGACATAATTGCCGACGGTGGCGATCGTCTCCTGCACGAAGATCTGTGGCACCTCGGCGATATCGACGACCGGGTAGTAGCGCCCGCCGCCGGCCGCCGCCATCTGCTCGAGGTAGTCGGCCGAGCCGCCGCCCGCCGCCACCACGCTTAGCGTGACCCCCTGGTCATGCAGATCCCCCGCCAGATCGAGGTTGCTCCCGCCGGCGCCCCAGCCGTCGGTCAGCAGGATCACGTGCTTGATCCGCGCGTCTACCCTGGCGAGCATAGCGCCCGCGGCAAGCAGGCCCTGGCGCACATTCGTCGAGCCGCGAGGCTGAACGCTCTCTAGCGCCGACACGACCTGCGCGATGCTCGCCCCGCGCGTGGCGGGCAGGGTCTCGTAGGCCGCCCGGTCGAAAGTGATCACGCCGATCGTATCATGCTCGCGCAGCAGCGCCGCCGCGTCGGCCACGGCCTGCTTGGCGATATCGACCTTTCGCTCGAGGCCTTCGGCCCCGCTGAGCGACGAGCTGCGCTCGGGGCTGGCGCAGTGGCAGGCGTCCATCGAGCCCGACTTGTCGATCACGAAGACCAGGGCCAGGTCGGGGCGCTCCTCGCGGTCGCGCACATCCATATAGACCGGCAACGCCTCCTCGACGGGGGTGCGGCCGTAGCCGCCGACACCGAAGCTCTCGTCGCCGCCGATCATCAGCAGGCCCTTGCCGAGGTCGCGCACATAGGCGGGCAGGGCGGCCATGGCCCCGACGGGCAGGCTGCTCGCCGGGGTGTTCACCAGGATCACGGCCTCGTAGGCCCCCAGGCCGGCTAGCTCGGTCGGCATCGCCGCCGGCGCCACCACCCTGGGCTCCAGCTTTGTCGCCGCGAGGGCCCGGATCAGGGCCTGGGCCTCGGCGGGCTCAGGGGCGACCACCAGCACGCTGGGCGGCCCCTCGATCTGCACCAGGGCCACGGCCTCGTTGTTCACCGGCTGGGTGTCGCGCGGCGCCGCGAGCGCTACGCTGTAGCGCTGGAAGCCGCTGCCGCGCGCCTTCACCAGAAAGCGCACCCGGTTCTCGCCCAGGATCAGGCTCACCGGCCGGCGCTCGACCTCGCGCCCCTCGTCCATAAGCAGCACCTCGGCGTCCTGGGCCACGCTGGTGCCGATCACCGCGTCGAGGGCGAGCTCCTGGCCGTCGTGGGCGTGGGCCGGCGCCTCGAGGCGCGTCAGCATCGCCTCGGGGCCGCCCGTGGCGCTCGAGAGGTCGACCACCGCGATCGGCACCCTCATGCCGATGCTGCGCGACCGAGGCATGCTCGAGACCCGTTTCGGCACGTTCCTCGTGGCCGCCGGCGCCGTCGGCGAGTTCGGGCCGATCCTGGCCGTCACGC
>JAAXUL010000664.1 GCA_013336035.1 Chloroflexales bacterium | reverse complement strand
GTCAGCCTGCCACGCCTCGCGCAAGGCCCCCACGGGCAGCCTCGTGGCGCTGCGCACCCCCGTGTCGCCGACCACGAGCGTCAGGGGCGCCCCGACGACGATCGGCTCGATGGTGGGCGTGGCCGGCGGCTGGCGGCCAGCGGTCGTCGGTCGGACATACCAGATCGCCCGCTCGTAGGCCACGACCGTGTTATCGATGCCGCTGGGCGTGCCGTGAAAGCGCCGCTCGCTCGCGTAGACCAGAGCGGCCACCTCGGCGGGGGGCAGATCGCCGCCAGCGTAGGTCGACAGGGCCCGCACCAGGGCCGTGCCGATCGCGGCGCCGCTCCCCATGCCGCTGGCGATGGGGATGGCCGACCCGAGGGTGACCGTCAGGTCGGCACCGGCGAGGCCAACCTGCCCGGCCACCGTCAGCGCCAGCTCGCTCAGAGGGTTGTCGGGCGCCTCGACGGCAGCCCAGGCCTCGCCGAGGTCGGGCGCCAGCAGGCGCAGGCCGGCGCCGGGCGGGCCGGGCTCCACGCTGGCCCTGGCCCTGATATCGCCAAGAGGGATGGCGATTGCCGGGCGCCCGTAGACCACAGCGTGCTCGCCGCAGAGGATCAATTTTGCTGGAGCGGTTACCGTTGCCATGGGGGCTATTTTAGCATGGGGCGCCCCACTCGATGCAGCGCCCCGCCCTCACGCACGCCGGCGCGCACCTACTCCCACTCGATCGTCGCGGGCGGCTTGGACGAGAGGTCATAGACCACCCGGTTAACCCCGGGCACCTCGTTGACGATGCGCCCACTGACCTTCGCCAGCAGCTCGTAGGGCAGGCGGGCCCAGTCGGCGGTCATGTAGTCCTCGGTGGTCACGGCCCTAAGGGCGATCGTGTCGGCGTAGGTGCGGCCATCGCCCATCACGCCCACGCTCTGCACCGGCAGTAGCACGGCGAAGGCCTGCTGGGTGGCCCGGTAGAGGCCGGCGGCCCGCAGCTCCTCCATAAAGATCGCATCGGCGCGGCGCAGCGTCTCCAGGCGCTCGAAGCTGACCGGGCCGATCAGGCGCACGGCCAGACCAGGGCCGGGGAAGGGGTGGCGCCAGACCCAGTCCTCGGGCAGGCTCAGCTCGAGGCCGGCGGCCCGCACCTCGTCCTTGAACATGTAGCGCAGCGGCTCGACCAGCTGCATCTGCATGTCGGCCGGCAGACCGCCGACGTTATGGTGGGTTTTGATCGTCACGCCCTTCTTGCGGTCGGGGGCGCTCGACTCGATCACGTCGGGGTAGAGCGTGCCCTGGGCCAGGTACTTCGCATCGCCGAGGCCGCGGGCCTCGCGCTCGAAGATGCGGATGAACTTCTCGCCGATGATCTTGCGCTTGCGCTCGGGGTCGGCCACGCCCTCGAGGGCGGACAGGAACTCCTCGCGGGCGTCGACGGCCACCAGGGGCACGTGGAAGTGCTCGCGGAAGGTGGCGACCACCTGCTCGGCCTCGCCAAGGCGCAGCAGGCCATTATCGACAAACACGCAGGAGAGCCGGTCGCCGATCGCGCGGTGGATGATCAGGGCCGCCACGGCCGAGTCGACCCCGCCCGAGAGCGCGCAGATCACGCGCCCCTCGGCGCCGACCCGCTCGCGCACCCGCTCGACCGCCTCGGCCACGAACTCGGCCGGGCGCCACTCGGCGCTGGCCCGGCAGATCTCGAAGAGGAAGTTGCGCAGGATGGCCCGCCCGTGGGCCGTGTGGACCACCTCGGGGTGGAACTGCACCCCGTACCAGCGGCGCGCGTCGTCGCCCATAGCGGCGAAGGGTGTCGAGGGGTTGGCTGCCAGACTCCGGAATCCGGGCGGCAGCGCCTCGATGCGGTCGCCGTGGCTCATCCAGACCGGCTGGTCGTCGGGCGTGCCGACGAACAGCGGGTGGCGTTCGCCGAGGGCGATCTCGGCCGGGCCGTACTCGCGGCTCTCCGGGCGCAGGACCACCCCGCCCAGGGCGTAGCTCATCAGCTGCATGCCGTAGCAGATCCCCAGGGCCGGCAGCCCTGAGCCGGGCAGCCAGGCCGGCATCTGGGGGGCGCCCTCCTCGTAGACACTGGCGGCGCCGCCCGAGAGGACGACCCCAAGCGGGTTGAGGGCCCGCACCTGCTCCTCGGGGGCATCGTGGGGCAGCAGCTCGCTATAGACGCCCAGCTCACGCAGGCGCCGCACGATCAGCTGGGCGGTCTGCGAGCCGAAGTCGAGCACCGGCACACTATGGGCAGACATCTGAATCCTCTAGTTGCAAGAAGGGCGCAGCCGGCGCTGCGCCCTCAGATCCTAACACTCTTTTTGAGCCCCGGCACTTACCCCGTCGGCACCAGCCGCAGACGCGGCGCCGTGAAGCTGATCACCCGCTCGGCCGTGGCGCCGGCCATAAGCTCCTGGGCCGCGAAGTCGGGCGTGATCACCACCGAGTTGTCGCCGCCGTAGGCGTTCGGCTCGTAGCGGTCAGCGTTCCAGTCATTGTGCCACTCGTTGCCGTTGAGGAGGTAGCGATACTGATAGGAACGGCCCGCCTCGAGCTCCAGGGTGACCATCCAGCCAGTTTCTGTCTGGCGGAGAGGGGTGGCTCGCTCGTCCCAGCCGTTGAAGTCGCCCACCACGTGGATCGTATCGGCCCAGATCGCGGCGGGCATCGCGAAGGTGACACGCACGGTGCCGTCCGACCCTGGACGTTTCGTGATCATCGCGATACTCCTAAAATATTGTGCGGCGGCGACCCCATTGTCGCCGCCCACGGGCCGAATTATATCACATACCCTCCGCCGAACGAGCCTTAACTTCGTTAAGAAAGGAACATTCTGCGCGGGCAAAATCTTCCCTCTCCACGCCACACGGCGAGCGCGCTTATTACCGCAATTTAATGATCGTCACCTCATCCTGCTGAAAGGCCACCTCGCCCAGATCGCCGAGCTTGGCGAGGGCCTCAGCCGGGTAGAGCTGCCGCTCTAGGCCGCCAATGTAGACGTAATCCACACCATACTTCACCAGCAGATCGCGGGCGACGCTCACATCCGCGGTGCGGTAGATAGTGTCGACATCGGCGCAGCGCGGGCCAAGCTGCTCGCGCGCGGCCAGGTCGCCGCCCCGCCACTGCTGCTGGTGGCCCACCCAGCCCAGCACCGTCGGCAGCCCGCTAGCCGCGCTGATGCCACCGTAGCCCTCGCCATTGTACGAGCCGCCGCAGCGCTGCGCCGCCGCATCCTCGACGGCGACCGCCTCGAGCACAACGCTGCCCGGCGCCGCGGCCTGCCGCAGCCAAGCGACCGACGCCGCGCCCGCCGGCGTCAGCTCGCGGGGCGTCGGCCTGGCCAGGCCAACCATCTCGCCCCGCCCCAAATCGCGCAGGGCCAGCCATGGGTAGACCAGGGCGCCCGCCAGCAGGGCCGCCGTGAGCCCGGCCGCCCCCCAGGCGACCAGCCGCCTGCGCCCGACCGCGTAGCGCAGGCACCACCACAGCGCGAAGGGCGCCAGCGTGCCCCACGCGAGCCAGATCTGGTAGTAGAACTTGAAGACCGTGTTCATCCTGGCTGACAGCCCCTCGAACACATCGCGGATGTAGATCAGCTCGACGCCGAAGAGCACGGCGCACCCCAGGGCCGCCAGCAGCAGGCCAAAGCTCTCGCCCGGCCGCTGCGCCAGGAGCGCCGCCCGCTCGGCTGCCAGCAGCCCTAGCCCGGCCAGCAGCAGCAGCGGGAAGCCCACCACAAGCCCGGCCAGCAGTAGGGCCAGCGGGAGCAACGAGAGCCAGCGTGACGACAAAAGACCAACGGCGAGGGACGAGGGGCGGGCAATCACGCCGCTCGCCGCATCATTCGTCATTCGCCCTTCGTCCTGCGCCCCGCTCAGATACACAAAGGCGACGATTGGCACCGCGAACAGCCCGAAGACAATCAGAAAGGCGTGCAGCCCGCTGCGCCCGCCAAGGTACAGGCCGATTATGCTGCTCAGGCGCCCGATGATGGGCAGGTCGACCAGCGGCTCGGCGCCGCCCACCAGCGAGTGAAAGGTCAAGTGGAAGGGCAGGAAGAGCAGGTAGGCGCTGGCGACCACCACGAGCAGAGCCCGCCCTACCGCCAGCCAGGAGCGGTCGACACCGACTCTGACGGCAAGGAGGACCAGAGCACCGGCGTACAGCAGCATGTAGGTCGGCAGATCCCAGCTGTTGATCACATACAGACTGCCGAGCACCATGCCCGCCAGGATCAGCGCCGCCCAGCCCTCGCGCCCGGCCCCAGGCAGCGTGGGCCGCGTCATGGTCGCCAGAGCGACCGCCATCGCCAGCAGCCCGAAGGGCAGCGCCATGACGTGGGGGTGCATATCGCCCAGGCGAAAGCTAAAGAGGGGAAACTCGGTGATCGTGTAGCGTCGCTCTCCGCCCGCGTACTCGTCCCATAGCGAGCGCGATGGCCACCACCAGTTAAAGTCCGCGACCTTATCCTGGCGCGGCCAGCTCTCGAGGGTGCCAAAATCCTGGGCCACGGCCGGATAGGGCAGCGTAATCGTCTCGGCGCCGCCCGCCGCCTGCTCCACGGCCGAGATGATCTGGCGCCCGTCGAGGGCCACGGCCCGCTCGTCGCCTACAGCCACCTGTATGGCCCCCGACTGATTCGCCGCCACCAGGACGAAGATCACCCCTAGCAGCGGGAAGAGCCCGTAGGCGAGGCGCGAGGCCCGCCCGTTCGCTGCCAGGCTGATCAGGTTCGCGATCATCCCCGCCACCCCCTGCGCCGTGAGCGCGAAGATCAGCGCCAGCGACAGGTTGTAGGCCACTGTGGGGGCGACCCCGGTCAGCTGCGCGACCACGGCCATCAGCAAGTAGCCGAAGTAGTAGTAGTTGATGCTGTAGCCCGCGAGCCAGGGGTCGTTGGGCGGAAAGACCCCCGAGCGCTGGATGGCGTTGAAGAAGGCGAAGTCCATCGGCCGCTCGGTCCCCCACGGCACCGGGTCGTGGGCCCGCATCCAGACCGCCGCCAGCAGGGCCGCGAGGAACACTGCCTCGG
>JAAXUL010000663.1 GCA_013336035.1 Chloroflexales bacterium | reverse complement strand
GCCACAGGCCTCAAGCTCGTCCTGGCTGCCACAGCCCTCCTCGGCCATGCGGGCGCCCTCACCCCACGGCAGCTGCGACGCGCGCTGCGCGATGCGTAGGGCCGGTGCGGCAGCGGGGGCTCTGCTACAATCAAGCCTATGCACACCCAGCTTATCGACGATCTGCTGGCCGGGCGCGTGGCGACGGTGACGATCGCGCCCGGGGGCGAGGCCCGCCCCAACGATCCGCCGGCGGGGGCGATCCTCTCCGGGGCCTTCAACCCGCTACACCAGGGCCACGAGGGTATGGCGGTCGCGGCGACCGTCCTGACCGGCCTGCCGGTGGCCTTCGAGTTAGCCGTGCGCAACGCCGACAAGGGCACCCTCACGCGCGATGAGATCGGACGGCGGGCGGCACAGTTCGCGGGCCGCCACACCCTCGTCCTCTCAGGGGCGCCGCTCTTCGTGCAGAAGGCCGCGCTCTACCCGGGGCGGGTGTTTGTGCTCGGCTACGACACAGCGGCGCGCCTGGTGGCCCCGCGCTACTACGGCGGCGAGCCGGCTATGCTGGCGGCCATGGCGACCCTGCGCGCGGCCGGCTGCCGCTTTGTCGTCGCCGGCAGGCTTACCGGTGGGCGCTTTAGCACGCTCGCCGACCTGGCGCTACCGCCAGACTACGCCGATCTGTTCAGCGCCATCCCCGAGCGCCTCTTCCGCGAAGATATCTCCTCGACCGAGCTGCGCGACCATGCGCAGTAGCGGGCGCCTGCAAGGATCGCCGCTACAGCCGGCGCACGGCCCCCTCGAGCCGGTGCCCCGTGCCCTGCTCCTCGGCGGCCAGGTGCAGGATGCCATCCTCGTCTACCTGGAAGGTGACGGTGAAGGGGGCGTGGCGGCCCGCCGGCGGGCGCAGGCCGCTGAACTCCCACGAGCCCAGCACCTCGCACTCGTGCGGGCGCACCCGGCCCGGCCCGGCAGTGGCGGGCGTCTTCGGGCCCCGGTACTGGAGCACATCGAGCCGCACGCTGGTCTGGTCAGGGTGGCGGGTGGTATAGTGCTCGGTGCGGGCCCCGGGCGCCCCCGCGGGCGGGGTGGGGATAGGCGTACCTGCCGGGATGATTGGGCTGAGCAGCTCGCTATCGCCGAAGTAGCAGTTGATCCCGAGGGGGTAGGTGGTCACATCACGCAGGGCCGCGCCCGCGACGGTGCCGGCCAGGGCCGCGCCGTAGGCCGCCAGGGCCTGGGGCGCGGGGCGCCGCAGGTCGCCGGGCAGGCGCCCGAGGGCCCGGGCCACGGCCAAGCGGACCCCGGGCAGCCCGCTCGCACCGCCGATCAGCAGCACCTCGCTGATAGCGTCAGCCGGGCGGCCGGACAGCTCGAGGGCTCGCCGGCAGAGGGCCGCGATCCGCTCGAGGCCGGGGGCCAGCCAGGCCTCGGTCTGCTCGCGCCTGACAACTGTATAGAGGTCGCGCCCGAACCCGGCTCCATGGTCGAGGGCCACCGTGGCCGCCGGGAGCAGGGCCAGATCCTCGAGGGCGGCCTCGGCGGCGTGGAGCAGGCCCAGAGTGGCCACCTTACTGCCCTGGTCGACCATCAGGTCACGGCCAGCCTGGGGGCGCAGCCGCTCGGCGAGGTTTGTCGCCGCCAGCCAGGCCAGGTCGTGCCCGCCGAGAAAGGGGTCGCCCGCCGTGGCGAGGATGCGCACCATCCCAGCGCCGAGCTCGGCAATGCTCACATCGGTGGTGCCGCCCCCGACGTCGACGACGGCGACCAGGGTCTGGACGGGGCGCTCGGCCGTGTCCTCTCGTTCAGCATCGGCGACCGCGGGGATGTAGGCGAGCAGGGCGGCGCTCGGCTGGTTGATCAGGCGGCGGACGCGCAGGCCCTGGGCCTCGGCGGCGCGGCGGACGAGCACCCGGTAGCGCTCCTCGGCGCTGGCCGGCACGGCGAGCACCGCCTCGGTGGGGGGCGCGCCGAGGTGGGCCGCGGCGCGGCCGCACAGGGCGGCGATGATCGCGCCCAGGGCCTCTTCGGGGGCGACGCGGGCGTAGAGCAGATCGAGGCGTGGCTCGCCGTCGGCGTCGAGGATGGGAAAGGCGGCGTGCCGGTGGGCCGCCTCGGGCAGGTCGGCGAAGCGGGCGAGGTAGCGGGCCGGCCCGCGCACGCTGCACTCCCACCCGGCCACCAGCGTCCGCGCCGGCCCCTCGCCGACCTCGAGGCCGCGCAGGCCGTAGCGCACGACCGCGGGCATGTGGGTGGCCCCGTAGGCGTCGGGGATGAGAAACGGCCGCCCGGCGTGGTCGAGGGCCGCGGCCCGCGCCGCGTGGGTACCGATGTCGATGCCGATGAGCATAGGCCCTCCAGGTATAGTGTCAAATAAACATTATAATAATGTCAATCGTACACTAATAAGCTACACGTGTCAAGATCACGCACGGGTGCTACACTTGGCCCGGCACAGCGTACCCCAGGAGTTACGCGACGATGAAGCCTCCCTCTCTCGATTCTCACCCGAGCCTGGCCCTAGAAAGCGCCCGCCCGCGCCTATGGGATAGCACCCTGATCGGCGTAGCCCTGGCAGTTGGCGCCCTGCTGCGCCTGCTAGCAAACGACACCCCTTTCGCCAGCAGCGATCACGCCGAGCTCGCCGCCATCGTCACCTTTTTCTATCCGCGCGGGCTCGGCTCACTGCTCGGCGACTCACCTGTGTGCTGGCAGATGCTGACAAGCGTCCACGGGATCTTGCCCCTCGCCCTGGGCATGGTAAGTATGACCCTGGGCGGGCTGGCCGGCATCACGATCACTGAGTGGTGGTGGAATCTGCCCTTCGTCGCGGCGGGCCTTGCGACGATTATGCTGGGCGCCCGCTTCGCCAATGAGCTGGCGGGGCGCCGCGCGGGGGTCATCGCGGCGCTACTGCTGGCCCTGCTGCCGATCCACGCGGCCACGGTGCGCGCCTCGGGGCTGGGCCACATCACGCTGATGGGGCTCTGCCAGCTGGCCGCCTTGCGCGCCTTTATGCGCTACTACGACCAGCCTACGCCTGCCCGGGCGCGCGGCGCTAGCCTGGCCCTCTGCGCGGCGCTGCTGGATGAGCTGTTCTTCCCTGTGCTGCTGGCGCTGCTCTTCGCCGTCGGCCTGCTATGCATGCAGCCAGGCACCTCGCTCTGGGCACGACTGGTGGCTACACGCCAGCGTTTCACTGCCCGGGCAATTATGCTAGCCCCGCTGCTGATCATCTGCGCCAACGGCATGATCATGGCTAGCTATGCGGCGGGGTACCTGCCACAGGGCGGCACCTTCTCGCGGCTCTTCCAGGGCTCTAACCGCCAGCCAGGAATCTTCCTCGTCTCCTTCTGGGCCAACGGCAGCATGATGGTGGGGGCCGCCGGCTTCGCCCTGCTGATCGCCCTGGGCGCCCTAGGATTTCCGGCACTGCTCCGCCTCGAGCGCCGGGCCGCGCCGCTGCTCTGGGCCTGCGCCTACCTGCTGCCCTTTATGCTCTTCACTCGCGCCAACCTCATGGGCTACTTGCTGATGGGCAGCGTGGGCCTGGCGCTCAACGCCGCGATCGTGCTGGGCGCGCTGTGGGAGCGCGGGCGGGGCGCCCGGCTCCTGGCGGGGCTGCTCGTACCGGCGCTTGTGGCGGCCCTGGCGCTACGGGCGCTCGGGATGATCTTCGGGCTGGGCCCCCTTACCGACGGCGGTATCGCCCAGGGCGGGGTCTTCCCCGACCAGGGGCTGAAGGCGGCCGCGTGGTGGGTGCGCGCCTCGACGCCCCAGCAGACGCTGGTCTTCGCCGATAGCCGGTTCGAGCCCTACCAGCTGTGGTATTACGTTCGTCGGCCGATGATCGCGCTGACCGACGCCGAGCGGCCCGAGGACGCCTACGCGGCCCTGGCCGCGAGCGCAAAGCGCCCCACGCTCTACCTGCTACCACCCGAGCACGAGGGCCTGCTCTTCGCCTACGCGGGCGAGCACCCGGATCTGCTTCTGAGCGTCACCGAGCATGGTAGGGCTGTGCTCGCTGTCTATGGCAACAGCCAGGGCGGCCCGCCCTCACAGCTAGAGATCGCCGAGGGGAACCGCCGCTTCGACCAGGATCTCGGTAGCTTTCGCGCGATGTTCTCGCTCGTCGGGGCGCCGTAGACGTCCGGCCGCATATAGCTTTCGGCCGCGCGTAAAAATCGGGTGAACAGGCCCGCCACTGTAACCACGCTCCGGCCTGGGCGCAGCGCCGCACACACCCCTGACGGCAGCTGCCCTCAACAATTCCTTGACAAATGAAATATCGTCAGGTACGATAAACACGGTACCAAGATAACTTCCTCGATAGCCCACACAGCGTTCGCGAACAGCGTGTCTAAGGAAGCGCCGCTCTAGTAGCGTGCGCCCCAGCCCGGTTAGGGTACTGGCGATGATGCCCGCGCGCCCATGTCCCCGCGTGAGCCTTCCTCGGGACCCTTCCCCCGTCCCCAATGCCGCTCTGTCCGTCACGCCGCGCTGCCGTGCCTCTCGTCGTCGCAATGACGTGAGCGCGCGTGTTTTTGCGACCGCGCGGCCGACTGCCTGGTGAAAGGAGTGTCCGCGTGAGGATCGCCGGCAACTACACCTTAGAGGCCACCCGCGAGGAGGTCTGGTCGGCCCTCAACGACCCCGAGGTTCTGGCCCGCACCATCCCCGGCTGCCAGCGCCTCGACGAGGTCGGCGAGAACGAATTCGAGAGCACGCTTAAGGTTGGCCTGCAGGCCGTCCGCGGCGTCTACACAGGCCGCGTGAAGATCGACAGCCTGCTCCCCCCCGAGTCCTACACGATCCACGTAGACGGCAAGGGCAGCAACGGGTTTCTGAAGGGCGCGGGCACGATCAAGCTGCGCACCGACGGGGCCCACACCATCCTCGACTACGGCGGCGAGGCCCAGGTGGGCGGCACGATCGCCAGCGTCGGCCAGCGCCTGCTCGATGGGGCCGCCAAGACCCTGATCAACCAGAGTCTCAAGGCCCTGGCCGCGCAGATCGAGGAGCGGCGCCTGCACGTGACCGAGCAC
>JAAXUL010000088.1 GCA_013336035.1 Chloroflexales bacterium | reverse complement strand
AATCGCCGGAGAGAGACCGTGTACGATCGGTTCGCCGTGCAGTTCTATACCCAGCATCATTGTCTCATGCCAGGCACCGCTCTGCCAGAAGCGCACCATACCATTTGCTATCACACCACTCTGCTGAGCGAGTTGAGCCGCGTGCATCCGATCGTCGGTTGGGCCACGCTGGCTCAGTGCAAAATCAGCCAGGGCATTCAGTAACTCCGGTGTTCTGGCCATGTCAGCGAGGCGCAAAGCAAACTGACGCGCCGCCGGGTCGCCCCGGTCAAGCAGCAGCGGCACCAGAGTCTTCAGCGCTGGGTGGCGCTGCAAGAAGCGCTGCGCGATCTGGCTGAGCGCCGCATCGCTGCGCGGCTTGCGAGCACTAATCTCGCGCATCAACTCCTCAATTATCGAACGCTGTAGCCAATACGCGATGCCATAGGGCCAGGGGGCATGGCGCTTATCCTCGGGCAGCTTCAGATCAGCAAGGTTGGCGGCAGCAAGCTCCAGGCCGGGATGAAGATCAAGCGCCTTCTGCCAGCGCCGGCGTGCGGCCTGGATGCGCCCCTGGCGCATTGAGGCAACCGCAGCCAGATGGTGGAGCATCGCACTCGCGAAGGTGTCATCATCACGATCTTTCAGCTTCTGGACATGCTCAAAAGCGACGAGCACACCCTCATCATCGCCAAAGAAGCTGAGCGCCTCAGCCTGTTTGAGCGCGATATCGATACTGGTAGTCGGCACCGATTTTAGCTGCTCGGCCAATAGAGTGGCCTGATCAAGCTTCCCGGCCAGTACCAGAAAGCGAGTCATATTGCCGAGAGCATGGAGGTTGTGCGGATCACGTGTAAGCACATCCTGGGTTGCAGCGATGGCCTCGTCGATCTTACCGAGGTTCTGGTAAGCCAAACTGAGGTTGTTCCGCATAGCAATAAAGTCAGGGTGCCTACGAAGAGCCTGCTCGGCGAGCTGTACCGCCTCTTGAAATGCGCCTCGCGAGACGAGATTCTGCATCTCTTCGTTACGCGCCATCAGCACCAGATCCGGCGGATCGGCCAGCCCATACTCGCGCCAGAGCACGCCAAGCATTGTGCTCAGCTCATGGGCTTGCTGGTGGGCATCCGCCGCCTTGGGGTGGCTAGGCCAACGCTCGGCAAAACTAGCAAAGCTTTGCTGAGCAAGTGCCAGGTGGCGCATCTTGAGCCAGGCAACGGCAAGATTCAGGGCTATCTCAGGGTCATTAGGCCGCAGACGTGCGAGCGGCTCGACTGCCCTCAGGATCGCCGACAGATCATCGACAGCGACCGCCAGGTTCATCAGACGCGAAAGTACCTCAACCTGATCGGGGAACTGCTGATCAAGCTCAATCAGCACGCGCGCCGCTTCCGCAAACTGCTCGCGTGCGATCAATTCGTCAGCATGGGTAAGGCCAATCTGGAGCGGATTGAGCATCCCTCCGGCGCTGTGGCCACGTGGCGTTCTACGATTCATGGTTCGGTTCTCCTCCCAGGCAGTGGGAGATAATACAACAGCCCGCCTTGATGAGGCGGGCTGTGCATAATCTAATGGTGGGCGATAGTGGACTCGAACCACCGACCTCATCCGTGTGAAGGATGCGCTCTAACCAACTGAGCTAATCGCCCGCAACGGGTGAAAGTATACCACAGCGCCGGCTGGCGCGCAAATAGGGTTCGGGGCAAGCCAGGCCCGCCCCGAACCCCGCGCCCTGGCGAGCTACGCCGGGACCTCCTCGCCAGTGGTGGTGAGGGTCGGCTGGCTGCCGCGGCCGACGCCCCAGTAGACGAAGCCGCGGGCGCTCATCTCGGCGGGGTCGTAGAGGTTGCGACCATCGACGACGATCGGCTGGCGCATAAAGCTGCGGATCTTCTCCCAGTTCAGCTGCTTGAACTCATTCCACTCGGTGACGAGCAGCAGGGCGTCGGCCTCCTTGGCCACATCGTAGGCCGTCGCGCAGAAGGTCACCTCGGGCATGGCCTCGCCGGCATTCTCCATGGCCACGGGGTCATAGGCCTTGACGCGAGCGCCGCCGGCCTGCAGGGCCCTGATGATGTCGATGCTGGGGGCCTCGCGCATATCGTCGGTGTTCGGCTTGAACGACAGCCCCAGCACGCCGACGCACTTATCGGACAGGTCGCCGAGCAGGGTCTCGATCTTACTGACGAAGCGGTCGCGGGCCGACTGGTTGATGTCCATAACGGCCTGGAGCAGCTGGGGGTGGCAGCCGGACGAGGCGGCCATGTGGTGCAGGGCCAGCACATCCTTGGGGAAGCACGAGCCGCCGTAGCCCAGGCCCGCGTCGAGGAAGTGCGGCCCGATGCGCTTGTCGGCGCCCATGCCGCGGGCCACCTCGCGCACGTCGGCGCCCAGCTTCTCGCAGATCTGGGCGATCTCGTTGATGAACGAGATGCGCGTCGCCAGGAAGGCGTTCGAGGCGTACTTGATCATCTCGGCCGTGCGCAGGTCGGTGATGATCACCTGGGCGCCCAGGGGCGCGTGCAGCTCGCCCACCTCCTCGGCGGCCTTATGGTCGGTCGAGCCGAGCACGATGCGGTCGGGGCGGAAGAAGTCGCTCAGGGCGCTGCCCTCGCGCAGGAACTCGGGGTTCGAGACCACCGCGAAGCTGATCCCTGGGGTGGCGTGCTCGGCAATAATATTAGAGACCATGTCGCCGGTGCCGACGGGCACCGTGCTCTTGTCGACGATGATCGCGTCGCGGGTCAGGTGCTGGCCAATGCTGCGGGCCGCGGCCTTCACATAGGTCAGGTCGGCGGCGCCGTCGTCGCCCATCGGCGTGCCCACTGTGATGAAGATCAGCCGGGCATCGGCGAGGCCCACGGTGTAGTCATCGGTGAAGCGCAGGCGGCCTGAGCGCATATTGCGCTCCTGCAGCTCTTCGAGGCCGGGCTCGTAGATGGGGGACTTGCCGCTGCGCAGCAGCTCAAGCTTCTCGGGGTTGATCTCGATACAGGTCACCGTGTTGCCCAGATCGGCGAAGCACACCCCTGTGGTGAGGCCGACATAGCCTGTGCCGACGACTGCGATATTCATCAACTCGTACTCCTTGGATGGCTAATCGCCGCTGGCGCGGCCTACTTACTGCCACTTGAACTGTAGGCCAGAGCGATAAAAAAAGAATGACAGTTGTGTCAGCTGGCGATGACAGAATTCTACGACACGGGTCAGTTTCCGGATATGCCGGGGCGCACGTATCACGGCGGCCCTAGAGGGCCACCTCGACGCCCAGGCCAAGCACGGCACTACGGGCCAGAGCCAGGGCGGCGACGGCGATATCCTGGGCGGCGTTGCCCACTGATTTGAAGAATGTGATCTCGGCAGGGTCGGTGCGCCCCGCGACCCTACCCGCGGCGACCTCGCCGATCTCGCCGGCCAGGTGACCTTCATCGATCAGGCCGGCGTCGCGCGCCTGCAGCAGGTCGCCCGCCTCGGCCCAGGCGGCGCGGCGCTGGTCGACGACCACACGGGCGCGCGCGACGGTGGCGGCGGGCACCTCGGCCATCGTGGGCTTGTACGAGCCGATCCCGTTAATGTGGGTGCCAGGCCGCAGGGCCGCGTCGTCGAAGAGCGGGGCGGGCGACGAGGTCGCGGTGCAGATCACATCGGCCTCGGCCAGGGCCTGCTCGACCGTGGGCGCGATCCGCAGGTCGAGGGTCAGACCCTCGTGGCGCATGCGGGCGGCGAGCAGCTGGGCGCGGTCGCGGCTGCGGTTGACGAGCCAGATCCGCTCGATCGGCCGCACCGCGCAGACGGCGAGGGCTTGGGGCAGGGCCTGGGCGCCCGCGCCGAAGAGGGCAAGGACGCGGGCGTCAGGGCGGGCCATGTGGCGCGTGGCCACCCCCGAGGCCGCTCCGGTGCGCAGCGCGGTCAGGTAGGTGCCGTCGAGGACAGCCACGGGGCGGCCGGTCTCCGGGTCGAGGACGGTGACGAGGGCATAGATGCTCGGCTCGCCGCGGCCGATATTTTCGGGGAAGACCGAGACGACCTTCAGGCCGAGGGCCGCGGAGCCGGCGGCGGCGATGCGGGCGGGCATAAAGAAGCTGATAGCGGCCCGCTCGGGCGTCTCGATATGGGCGCGCAGCGGCACATCGGCCTGGCCCGCCGACAGGCTCACAAAGGCGGCCTCGACCGCATCGATCGCGGCGGCCATGGGCGCCGCCCGGCGCACCTCATCGCCGGTGAGAACGCGCATAGCAGGCGCTCCTTGGCTGATCGAGAAAGGCCGGACGGCATGATACCATGCGTCCGGCCTTCATCTTTAGATCCGTCGTCGCAGCCTGCTACTCGACGCTCGGCTCGACCGGGCTTAGCTCGGCCGGTGCCTCGACAACCTCGACGGCCTCGGCAACCTCGACAACCTCGACGGCCTCGACGGCCTCGGCAGCCTCGACGGCCTCGACGGCCTCGGCGGCCCTCTCAGCCTCGGCGGCCTTCTCGGCCTCGGCGATGCGGCGGAGCGAGAGGCCCATGCGCTGGCGCTGCCGGTCGAGGCTGATCACCTTGGCGGTGACCGTCTGGCCGGGCTGCAGGACATCGCGGGGCTGGGTTTGCGGGTCGACGTCGAGCTCGCTGGCGTGGATCAGGCCCTCGACAGCCTCCTCGACCTGCACGAAGGCGCCGAAGGGCGTCACGTTGGTGACGGGGCCGCTGACTAGCTGGCCAAGGGTGTAGCGCTGGTCGATCGTGTCCCAGGGGTTAGCCTGGAGCTGGCGGATCGAGAGGCCGATGCGCTCGCGCTCGCGGTCGATCTCGACCACGACCACCTTGACCTCCTGGCCGGGCTGTAGCACCTCGCGGGGGTGGTTGACGCGCTGCCAGCTCAGCTCGGAGATATGGGCCAGGCCATCGGCGCCGCCAAGGTCGATGAAGGCGCCGAAGTTGGTGAGCTGGTTGACGCGGCCCGAGAGCACATCGCCGGGCTGCAGCTCGGTGAGCAGGCGCTGCTTCTGGGCCTTGCGCCACTCCTGGGTCGCGCTGCGCTCGCTGAGCACCAGGCGGTTACGCTCGCGGTCCACCTCGATCACCTTGAGCGGTATCTCCTGGTTGACCATCTTCTGCAGGGCCTGCTGGCGCTCCTCGGCGGCGGTGCGCCCGTGGAGCTGGGCCACCTGCGAGGCGGGGACGAAGCCGCGAATGCGGTTGAACTGGACGAGCAGGCCGCCCTTGTTGAAGCCGATCACCTTACAGCGGGTGATGCCGCCGTCCTTGAACAGCTGCTCGGCGTTCTCCCAGTCCTTGGCTACCTGGACCATTGTCAGCGAGAGGATCAGATCGCCCTCGCGGTTCTCGGGCTCCTGGACGTAGACCTGGATCATCTCGCCGACTTTGAGGGTGCTGAGGAACTCATCACCCATCTGGCGCAGATCCTGCGAGGGGATCACGCCCTCGCGCTTCGTCCCGATCGAGACCAGGATCCCGTTGTCCTCGATCTGCATGATCATCCCGTCGCGCAGCTCGCCGCGCTGCGGTCGGGCATAGTCATACTCATCGAGCAGCGAGGTCCAGTCGAGATCCTCCGGGGTCTCCAGCATCATCTGATCCGGTTGCACCGACATGCTTCAAAGCCTCCTGAAGAGTTATTTCATAGCTGTGCGTGCCAGCGCGGCGCAACCCCAAAAAAAAGCGCCACCCTTGATGCAGGCAGGCGCGAGAGATGTATCCCGTTATCAAGCTTGGGGAGCCTCTTCAGCCTTCCTTAACCGGATGGCTACAGAAACATCCACGCTGGCGCCTACATGCAGGCTCCGCTAGGTGGCTGGCTCTCCCTGGCCATCTTCGATTTCACGTTTTAGGCTGGAGGGTCAAACCGCGGCGGATGTCACAACTATGTTTTACAATAGGCGGCATTATAGGTCACTAGCGCATAGTTGTCAAATCAAGCAAATGCCCATTATCTTTGTCTTTCTCGACGGTGTGGGCCTCGCCCCCACAGGCCCGACCAACCCGCTGGCTGTCAACCCGACCCCCCATCTGCGCGCCCTGCTCGGCGGCCCGCTGACGACCGAGCAGGCCAGGGCGCGCCCTGGCCTGCTCCTGCGCCCCATCGATGCCGCCCTGGGCGTGCCAGGCCCGCCCCAGAGCGGCACGGGCCACGTGGCCCTGCTCGCCGGCATCAACGCCCCGGCCCTCCACGGGCGCCACCAGCCGAACTTCCCGCCTGTGGCCCTGCGCCCTCTGCTGGCCGAGCGCTCGCTCTTCCGGCGCGCCCTGGCCGCCGGGCACAGCGTCGCCTTCGCGAACGTGTTCCCGCCGCTCTTTTTCGAGGCCGTGGCCCGTCGCCGCATCCGCCCCTCGGCCAGCGTCCTGGCCGCCCAGGCCGCCGGCCTGCCCCTGCGCGGCCTCGACGAGCTGCGCGCCGGCCAGGCCCTGAGCTGGGATATTACAGGCCACGCGCTCCACGCCCGCGACGAGGCCCTCGACGTGCCGCTGATCGACCCCCAGCAGGCCGGCGCTCGCCTCGCCGCCCTGGCCCACACGCACGGCCTGGTCTTCTTCGAGTGCTTTATGACCGACCTGGCCGGCCACGGTCGGCTGGGCGCCCAGGGCCCAGCCGATGCTATCGCCCGCGTCGACGGCCTCATCGGCGGACTCCTCGACGGCATGGCCCCCGCCGACACTCTGCTGATCACTAGTGACCACGGCAACCTCGAGGACGGCGCCACCACGATCCATAGTGAGGCGCCGGTGCCGCTGCTCGTCGTCGGCCCCAACGCCCTCGCCTTCGCCACGGTCGAGCGCATCGACCAGGTCGCCGACGCTGTGCTGGGCGTGTTATGATCACAGCCAGCACGATCTCGGCGTGACAGTCAAGGAGAGAGGGCTCCCCGCCATGAGTCAGCAGCGCCTTATCCGTGTGTTGTTCGTCTGTATGGGCAATATCTGCCGCTCGCCCATGGCCGAGGCGGCCTTCCGCCACCAGGTGGCCGCGGCCGGGCTCGCCGAGCGCTTCGTGATCGACTCGGCCGGCACCGGCAGCTGGCATATCGGCGAGCGCCCCCACCGCGGCACCCTGGCTATCCTCGCCCAGCACGGCATCGACGCCGGCGCCCAGCGAGCCCGCCAGCTCGAGCCCGCCGACTTTACCGCCTTCGACTATATTGTCGCTATGGACGGCGAGAACCTGGGCGATATGGCCGCCTTCCACCGCGAGGCCCGCGCCCGCGCCCGTCTGCTGCTCGACTACGCCCCCGGCCTCGGCACCCGCGAGGTGCCTGACCCCTACTACAGCGGCGGCTTCGAGCATGTCTACAGACTAGTCGAGGCCGGGTGCAGGGGCCTGCTAGCGCATATCCGCGAGCGCGAGGGGCTCTGAGGGGCATGGAATGTCCGAGCATCCGCATGCCGAGCGCGCAGAGTGGAGGCGCAGTTGCTGCCAGACGATCTACGAGAGCGGCTTGAGGCCGCGCTTGGCGCGCCGATCAGCGGCGTCGCACCCCGTGGCGGCGGCTTTGGGGCCAGCCTGCTGCGCCTGTCGGCCGGCGGCGCCGGCTACGCGCTGAAGTGGGCCCCGGGCGGCCCGCCCGCATCGATGGTCGCCGCCGAGGCCCGCGGCCTGCGCGCCCTCGCTGCCACGGGCGCCATCCGCGTGCCCGCCATGATCGCCACCGGCGATAGCCCCGCCTTCCTGCTCACCGAGTGGATCGACGGCGCCGGCGCCCGCCCCGATATGGCCGCCCTCGGCGAGCATCTGGCCGCCCTGCACCGCCACTCGGCCCCGGCCTTCGGCCTCGAGGCCGACAACTATATCGGCGGCACGCCCCAGGCCAACGGGTGGCAGCCCACCTGGCCCGCCTTCTTCCGCGCACGGCGCCTCCAGCCCCAGATCGCATGGGCCGAGGCCGCGGGCCTGCTCTCGACGGCCCGCCGCCGCACCCTCGAGCGCCTCGTCGCCCGCCTCGACGACCTACTTGGCGTGCCGGCCCCGCCCTCACTGATCCACGGCGACCTGTGGGGCGGCAATGTGGTCGCCGGCCCCGGGGGCGCCCCCGCCCTGATCGACCCCGCCGTCTCGTACAGCCACCGCGAGGCCGATCTGGCCTTCACCGAGCTCTTCGGCGGCTTCACGGCGCGCTTCTACGCCGCCTACGCCGACGCCTGGCCCCTCGACCCCGGCTACGCCGCGCGCCGGCCGATCTACAACCTCTACCACGCGCTGAACCACGCCAATCTGTTTGGCTCGGGCTACTTGCCAATGGTTGACGATCTGCTCGGCCAGATCCGCCTGTAGCAGGCCCCGCGCCCCACGCCGGGGGCCGGCCAGATATGCCAGTGTACATAGAGGCGGGTACGTCGCTGGTTCGCCGCCATTGCTACCCTTGGGCATACGTATCTAGGCCAGCCTAAGGAGCCGGCGTGGACAGCATCCCGGGGCGCATTCTCGTCGTTGACGACGACCGCATAAACAGGCTACTGCTCTGCTCGCTGCTCAAGACAGAGGGCCACGAGGCAGCCGCCGCCGAAGATGGGCGTCGAGCCCTTGAGATCCTCGCTGAGCGGCCATTCGATGTGGTGCTGCTCGACCTGGTTATGCCAGAGATCGATGGCTTTCAGGTCCTCGCCAGCATCAAGGCCGACCCCGCGCTCCAGCACATCCCCGTGATCGTGATCTCGGCCCTTGACGAGAAGGCAAATGTCGTTCGCAGCATCGAGATGGGCGCCGCCGACTATCTCGAGAAGCCGCCGGATATGGTGCTGCTGCGGGCCCGGGTCAACGCCTCGCTCACGGCCAGGCGGCTCCTTGACGAGCAGGTCGCGCACCTGCGGCTGATCGGGCACCTCACGGCCGCCGCCGCCGATGTGCAAGCCGGCCGCTTCGAGCCCGGGCGCCTGGCCGAGGTAAGCCTCCGCCCCGACGCCCTCGGGCAGCTGGCCCGTGTCTTCAGCCACATGGCCCTCGAGGTGCGCGCCCGTGAGCAGCAGCTCGAGGAGCAGAACCGCGTCAAGGCGTCCTTCATCAGACGTATGACCCACGAGCTGCGCAGCCCTTTTGTGGCTGCCGGCTTCTCGGTGCAGCTGCTGCGACGCTACGCCGAGCACGGGATGCTTGACGAGCTGCGCGAGCAGACCAGCTGCCTCGAGGGCGCGCTCGCCGAGGGCCGGCGTCTGATCGACGGGATGATCAACTACGCCTCGCTCGTCAGCAGGCACGCCCCCCGGAGGTGCGAGCCGATCGCGATGGGCCCCCTCATCCACGAGGCGACGGCCCACCTGCAGAGCCTCGCCAAGGTGCGCTCTGTCCAGCTCACCTACGACCTGCCCGACCCGCTTCCGCCGGTGTTTGGCGACCGGGCCGACCTCGCCGAGGCCATCGGCCACCTCGTCCACAATGCGATCAAGTTCAACCACAATGACGGTCGGGTGCTGATCACCTGCCGCGCCAGCGAGCGCTGGCTGAGCGTGACCGTCGAGGACACCGGCCGGGGCATCGAGCCCGAGAAGCTCCAGATAATCTGGGAGGCCTTCGGGCAGGCCGCTGATGACGAACAGCGCGGTGTCGAGGGGATGGGGCGCGGCCTCGCCCTGGTGAGCCACGTGATCGCCGCCCACGGCGGCGAGGTCGCGGCGACAAGCCGTGTCGGCCAGGGCAGCACCTTCGGCTTCCGCCTCCCGCTTGCTTCAAGTGACCAGCCCCGCCCCTCTATCCCAACTGAGTCGCAGACCATACCTGGCGCCTATGAAGCATGTACTACCTCATCCTGATCGCCATCGCCGCGGTCATCTGCGCCCTGCTCGCCGGGCTGGCCTGGCGCCATGGTATGGTCCGTGGCACCACGGCCTTCACCGCCCTAATGCTGGCCGTCGCTGTCTGGTGTATCGCCTACGCCCTGGAGCTTGCCAGCCCAGATCTGCCGAGCAAGATCCTCTGGTCTAAGCTTGAGTACCTTGGCATCGTGATGGTGCCAGTGGCATGGATCGCCTTTGCGCTCGAGTACACCGGGCGTGACCGCTGGCTGACCCAGCCCGCCGTGATTCTGCTCGGCGCCATCCCCCTCGTCACGCTGGCGCTGGTCTGGACAAATGAGCTGCACGGGCTGATCTGGGCCCATATCGAGCTTGTCCCCGGGCCCAGCTTTATCGGCTGGCACGCAAGCTACGGCCCCGCCTTCTGGCTCTTCACCGCCTACGCCTACCTCCTGCTGTTCATTGGCACTATCCTGCTGCTCTGGAGTCTGACCCAGACATCGGATCTCTATCGCGGCCAGGCCCTCGCGGCGAGTCTAGGCGCCGTGATCCCCTGGGTCAGCAACATCCTCTACAACTTCCATCTAAACCCTCTGCCCGGGATCGAGCTGACGCCCCTCGCCTTCACGCTGACCGGCCTGAGCCTGGCCTGGGCGTTCCTGCGCTGGCGGCTATTCGACATCGCGCCGGTGGCTCACAACAAGATCTTCGAGAGCATGACCGACGCTGTCTTTGTGCTCGACGACCGCGAGCGGGTGGTCGATCTGAACCGCGCCGCCTGCGCGTTGTTGCAGCGGGCCCCGCGCGAGGCTATCGGCCGCGGAATCGCCGAGCTGGCCCCTGAGCAGGCCGACCTGATCGCGCGCTACCATGACAGCGAGGAGGCCGAGGCAGAGATCACCCTCGCCCCGGGCGGAAACACCTATCACCTACAGATCGCCCCGCTACGGCGCCAGGGTCGCACCTGGGGCTCACTGATCGTGCTGCGCGACATTACCCGCCTCAAATGCGCCGAGCACGAGCTCTACCAGGCCAAAGAGGTCGCCGAGGCCGCCAACAGGGCCAAGAGCGCCTTTCTCGCCACGATGAGTCACGAGATCCGCACGCCGATGAGCGGCGTGATTGGCATGACCGATCTGCTGCTCGCCACCGAGCTGAGCCCCCAGCAGCGCGAGCTTGGCGAGACGATCCGCGCCAGCGGGGGCGCCCTCCTGGCTATCGTCAATGACATCCTCGACTTCTCGAAGATTGAGGCCGGGCGCCTAGAGCTCGAGCAGCAGCCCTTCGACCCGTGCGCCTGCGTCGAGGCGGCGATCGACCAGGTGGCCAGCCGCGCCACCGAGCGGGGCCTCGATCTGTTCACGCTGATCACCCCCGACCTGCCGGCCCAGATCGTCGGTGACGAGAACCGTCTTCGCCAGGTGCTTGCAAATCTACTCAGCAACGCCGTCAAATTTACCGACCACGGTGAGATCGTGCTGAGCGTGACCGCCGCGGAGCACCGGCCGCCGGACGCAGGAGACGAACCTCCGACGGCGGTCAGTGGTCGGCTGTTGGAGGTCACATTCGCGGTGTGCGACACGGGGATCGGCATCGCCCCCGATCGTGTGGCGCGCCTGTTCGAGAGCTTCAGCCAGATCGATCAGTCGACCACGCGCAAGTACGGCGGCACCGGCCTGGGGCTCTCGATCAGCAAGCATCTTGTCGAGCTGATGGGCGGCACGATCGCGGTCGAGAGTAAGCCAGGACAAGGCTCAACCTTTAGCTTCACTATCAGGGCGACCGCGGCGGCCCCTGCCCGCCCGCCCTCGGCCAGGCTGGCGAGCCGGCGCATCCTTGTGGTCGATGATAGCAGGGCCGGCAGAGTCGCTCTAGGACGACAGCTGCAAGCCTGGGGCCTCGAGCCCCACAGCGTCGAGTCGGGCGAGCGCGCGCTCGCCCTCTTCGCGGCTAGCCAGCCCTTCGAGATTGTGCTTATCAACCTGAACATGCCGGCGATGGACGGACTGGACCTGGCCAGCGCGCTGCGGGCCCAGGTCGGCCCGGCCACCCCTATGATCCTGCTAACCGCGCTTGGCGATGATTGGCGCCGGCTGCCCGCGGGCTGGTTTAGCGCCGTGCTCACCAGGCCTCTGAAGCTATCGCAGCTCTACAAAGCGCTCATATCTGCCCTCGATGTTCACGCGACGCCCGAGATCTCGCCGCCCCATCCCGAAGAGTGCGGCTCACCATCCCTCCAGTGCGCGAAGGGCTCGCCCCTGCGCATCCTGGTGGTCGAGGATAACCCGCTCAACGAGCAGCTCGCCCTGCGCATGCTCGAGCGGCTCGGCTATGGCGCCGATGTGGCCCACGACGGCCTCGAGGGCCTCGAGGCTGTGCGCCGCCAGCGCTACGATGTGGTCCTGATGGATGTGCATATGCCGCGACTCGACGGCCTGGAGGCAAGCCGGCGTATCCGCGCCGAGCTGCTGCCCGAGCAGCAGCCGCGCATCATCGCCATGACGGCCAACGCGCTCTCGGGTGACCGCGAGATGTGCCTGTCCGCCGGCATGGATGACTACCTCAGCAAGCCGGTCAGCAGCCAGGCTCTGCTGCGAGCCCTGACCAATGGGCAGGCGGCTGAGCCGCTCGCGGCCCCACCGCCACCCCGTTCAGTCAATGCGCTGCCTACCTGGGACCCAGGCCCGCTCAAGCGGCTGGCCGAGAACCTTGGCCCGAAGGCGGATGAGCTGCTGCTAGAGCTGCTCAGCTCGTTCTTCGACGAGGCAAACCGTATGCTGCCCGGGCTGTCCGCGTGCCTGGCCAGCGGCGACGCAGCCACCCTGCGCCGCTACGCCCACACCCTCAAGTCTCACGGCGCCACCTTCGGCGGCCCGGCCTTCGAGGCCCTCTGCCGCGAGCTCGAGCGGGCCACGGCCGCCGGCGATCTGGAGCATGCCGCCCAGATTGTCCCCCGGGTCGAGGCCGAGTTCGCGCGGCTGCGCGAGGCTATGGAGCAGGCCGGGCTGCGCGACCACCCCACAGACCGCTAGCCGCCGAACAGGCCTTAGCCGCCTCGTATTAACCAGATTTTACCTTTGCAGCCACACCATCAGCTGCTATGATGGACGGGTGTGAATTCACCACGCCCCTGTCTGCCGTGCCGCCCGCGCTCCCCGTTGCGCCGCTACTCGTTGGCCCGTGTTGTCACCTGATCGCACCGGAAGCTATCTACCCAGGAGCGCGATCATGGCTGAGCCCTACCACCTGACTATCCGTTTCCGCCAGCAGGGCGCCAGGGCCTTGCTTGACCTTGAGAGCGACTCGGGCGCAGGCACCCACGCCGCCATGGATCTGCCGTTCGGCGACGATCTGCCCCTGGTGCTACGCGCCCTCGACGCGGCCCAGATCACCGACCCCCAGGCCTCACTCACGCGCCTCAGCCCGGCTGAGCACGAGCGTCTGACGACGATGTGCCTGCACAACCAGGCCAGCCCCGCGGCCAACTTCCACGCCCTAGTCGGGCGGGCGCTGCTGCGTGCCCTGACCGCCGATCCGCAGGCCCGCGCCGTACTCACCCAGGCCCGCGCCGAGGCCCGCGCCGAGGGCCGCAGCCTCGAGCTGGTCCTACGCTTCCCGCGCGAGGCGTCGCTGCTCGCCGACATCCCGTGGGAACTACTCTGGGACGAGCCGGAGCATGGCAGCGGCCTGCCGCTACTGCTCGCCCAGGGCGGCCACAGCTCGTGCGTGCGCTACCTGACCCTGCCCCGCCCGCTGCCTCCACCCGCGCCGCCTGGGCAGCGGCTGAGTATCCTGGCCGTCACCCCACGGGCCGGGATCAGCCCCGAGCTCTATCGGCGCCAGCGCGCGGCTCTGGCCGTCGCCCTCAAGGCCGGCGTCGAGGCCGGCGTCGTGCAGCTTGTGCAGCCATCGGCGCCGCTGACTGCCGGAGGCCTGCTCGATCTGGTCCGCCAGCACCGGCCCGATGTGCTGAGCTTTTTCGGCCACGGCGAGCTCCAGGATGGCCAGGGGCACCTGCTGCTCGACGATGAGCACGGCGGCGAAGAGCTAGTCGCCGCCGGGCGCCTGGCGGGGCTAGCCGACGCGGGGCTGCGGCTCGTGCTGCTGCACGCGTGCCGCGGCGACCAGCCCGGCAGCGGGCTGCTTAGCAGCACCGCGGGGCTGTTGAGCGCCCTTGGCCTCCCGGCCGTCATCGCGATGCAGACCTACATCAGGGTCGGGGCGGCCGCCCGCCTGCAGGCGGTGCTCTGCCAGGGCCTCATTCTTGATGGACTCTCCGGCTGGCGGATGCCCGAACGTATGGAGTTGGAGACGCTGGTGGACGTCCGCGCCGCGAATCCGGCCATCGACACGAACGCATTCCCGGACACACCGAGCGACAAATTCTGGACCGCGACCGACAGCTACTGGATGGGCTCAGCATGGATAGTCTACTTCGGCGACGGCTCAAGCGTCCCTGGCAGCAAGGACTCGAACCTTTGCTACGTCCGCTGCGTTCGCTGAGAAT
>JAAXUL010000662.1 GCA_013336035.1 Chloroflexales bacterium | reverse complement strand
CCTGCTCACCCGCCGCGCCGCGGCCCTCGGCGACGGCAGCGCCGAGTTCGCGACGGGCGACGCCGGCGACCTGCGCCGCGCGCAGCGCGTGCGCGCCCGCCTCGAGCAGGCGCTGCGCGCGGCGACAGACGAGTAGAAGGCGGGCGCGACGCAAGCGGGCCACAGGTCAGAGTTCGGGTATAATCGCAGGCTGTCGATACCCACAACCCTGGTGGTGACCCATGGCCCGCTTCCGCGATCAGTTCGACGAGCTGCTGGCCGTCCTGCAGAGCTTCGCAGCCCAGGGCGAGGCCGTAGACGCTGTCACCTGCCTTGTCGCCGACGCCGTCCTCGATGGGCATACCCTCTTTACGTGCGGTAACGGCGGCAGCGCCGCCGACGCCATCCATCTGGCCGAGGAGATGGTGGGCCGCTACCGAGGCGACCGCCGCCCCCTCGCCGCCATCTGCCTCAACACTGACGTCGGCGCCCTCACCTGCATCGCCAACGACTTCGGCTACGAGCAGATCTTCGCCCGCCAGCTGCAGGCCCTCGGCCGCCCTGGCGACGTGCTGGTCGCCTTCAGCACCTCGGGCGGCTCGCCCAATATCCTCGCCGCCCTCGACACAGCCCGCGCCGCCGGCCTCACCACGATCGCCCTCCTTGGCAAGGATGGGGGCGCCGCCCGCGAGCTCGCCGACCACGCCCTCGTCATCCCCAGCGCCAGCAGCGCCCGCATCCAGGAGGTCCACGGCCTGATCCTTCACGCCATCTGCGAGGAGGTGGAGGGTCGCTGCGCGCCGGACTGAAACTCAACGCCATATAATTGCGTCATCCGTCAACTGGAACAAGGGAGATCACACTGTGGACCGCATCCTGGTAACCGAGAAGATCGCCGCCGAGGGCCTTGATGTGCTGCGGCGCGGCGGCGAGGTAGATGTCAAGCTCGACCTCGACAAGGCCGCCCTGATCGGGGTCATCGGCCAGTACGATGCCCTGGTGGTCCGCTCGGCCACCAAGGTCACCGCCGACGTGATCGAGGCCGGCACGAAGCTGCGCGTGATCGGGCGCGCCGGTACCGGTGTGGACAACATCCATGTCGAGACAGCCACGCGCCGCGGCATCATCGTCGTCAATGCCCCCGCCTCGAACAATATCGCCGTCGCCGAGCTGACCATCGGCCTCCTCGTCGGCCTGGCCCGCTCGATCCCGCAGGCTCACGCCTCGCTCCAGAGTGGCAAGTGGGAGCGCACCAAGTTCTCGGGCTGGGAGGTGCGCGGCAAGACGCTCGGCCTGATCGGCCTGGGCCGCATCGGCTCGGAGGTTGCGGCGCGCGCCCGCGCCATGGAGATGACCATCGTCGCCTACGACCCCGTCGTCTCGCTCGACCGCGCCGAGCAGATCGGTGTCGAGCTGCTCACCCTCGACGATCTGCTGTCGCGCAGCGACGTTGTCTCGCTCCACGTGCCCCTGGTGGACGGCACACGCAACCTGATCGACGCGGCCCGCATCGCGAAGATGAAGAAGGGCGCCTACATTATCAACGCCAGCCGCGGCGGCGTGATCGACGAGGCCGCCCTGCTCGCCGCCCTTGAGGCCGGCCAGCTCGGCGGCGCCGCGCTCGATGTCTTCAGCCAGGAGCCGCCGCCCGCCGATGCGGCGATCACCCACCACCCGAAGATCATCACCGTGCCCCATATCGGCGCCTCGACCGCCGAGGCCCAGATCTCGGCCGGCAGCGAGGTGGCCGAGGGCGTGGTGGCCGCCCTCAGCGGGGCCACGCCGCGCTACGCCGTCAACGCGCCCTTCGTCGCCCCCGAGGCCTGGGGCGTGCTCCAGCCCTACCTCAGCCTCGGCCGCCAGATGGGCCGGCTGATCTGCCAGATGATCCAGAGCCCGGTGCGCAGCTATGACCTCGAGCTGCGCGGCGAGCTGGCCGACATCGACAGCCACCCGATCAGGCTGGCCGTGCTCCAGGGCCTGCTCGAGGCCAGCAGCCCCGAGCGCATCACGCCGGTCAACGCGCCCCTGATCGCCCGCGAGCGCGGCGTGCGGCTCACCGAGCGCACCGACCCCGATGCCGAGAGCTACTCGGGCCTGCTCGTGGTCAGGGTGCAGACCGCCGACCAGGCCCACGACTTTAAGGGCACGGTGCTGCGCGGCGAGCCCCACATCGTGCAGGCCGACGGCTACTTCGTCGACTTCGTGCCCCAGGGCGCCCTGCTCTTCACCTACCACCGCGACCGCCCCGGCATGATCGGCCGCGTCGGCACCCTGCTCGGCGGCGCCGACGTGAACATCTCGGGCATGTACGTCGGACGCCTCGCCCCCCGCGAGCAGGCGATGATGGTGCTCACCCTCGATGAGCCCGCCTCCCCCGAGGTCCTGGCTCAGGTCGAGGCCGAGGAGGATATCCAGCGCTCGATCTGCGTCGTGCTGTAGGGCCAGAGAAGTGTGAAGGGAGGGCTTGGCCCTCCCTTCGGCCCGCTAGGGCAGCTCCCAGAGCGTGAAGTTGTCGAACCACACCTCGACGCCGCCCTCCTCGGTGTACGACGAGGTCGCGACGCCGATCTTGCCACTGGTGTAGGTGCTGTCGCTCACGCTGCCGAGCGGCACGTCGTTCAGGTAGATGCTGATCTGGTCACCTTGCTTGACGACCCTCAGCCGGTTCCAGTCCCCAACATTCACGATATCGCTGGGGTCCCCCTCGAGCAGCGCCGGGGCCGCGTCGTCCGAGGGCACCACGAAGAGGCTGTAGTAATCCTCGTAGACGTTGAACTTATAGTAGCCGACATCGGTCTCCTCACCGAAGACGATGCCGCAGCCGGCGTCGACCCCACCCTGCTGGGCCTTGCAGTCAAGCTCGGCGACGAAGTTGGTAAAGTCGCGGAGCTGGTACTCCTCGTAGGTGCTGCCCCTACCGCTCCAGATCACCTTAAAGACGCCGTCCTCGATCTTGTCGGTCTCGATCTCGCTGACTTCGCCGGTGAACCAGGTGTTGCGGTTGTCCACGAACTCGTCGCGGAAGACCTGGGTTGCCGACGCAAGGATGGCATCAGCCTCGGCGCCCGCCGCCGCGACGGCCGTGGCCGCCTGAGCGGTCTGCACCTGGCTTGCGGCGCCCGTCGCTGCGCCGCCAACCACGCCGCCCCCGCCCGAGGCCGGCCCCTTCGTCGGCAGGGCCAGGACGATGTCGCGGGTCGGCGCGATGTCCACGGGGCTATCCGCGGGCGTGGGCCGCGCCTCGACGGTAGACCGCACCTCAACCGCGGCCGTGGCGACCTGCTCGATGGCCTGCTGCCCGAGGAAGTTCAGGAGGACGAATCCCGCCACACAGCTGATCGCGCAGAGGCCCGCCAGGGCGAGCAGGATGATCGCCCAGAGGGGCAGGCCCCGCCGCGCCGGGGGCTGTGGGGCGAACGGCGTATCCGAGGGCAGGTGCAGCGCCCCCTGCCCCGCGGGCGGCGTGCCGGGCGGCTGGCCGATCAGCACAGTCGGCGGCACAGCGGCCTGCTCGGGCAGGCGCGTCCCACAGTTCGCGCAGAAGCGCTCGGCCGGGCTCGCCTCGGCTCCACAGCTCGGACATATCCTGGTGGTGCTCATGGAGTTCCTCATTGTCAGCGGTCAGCGGTCAGCGGTCAATCGTATCATATCTCGCGCGTCCCCGCCGCACTCGCCCCCGCCGAGCTGCCCCCGAAGACGGCCACCGGCAGCCGCGCCGCGCGCTCGTAGTCTTGTGCGATGGCACGCAGGGCCGGCTCGGCCTCGGCCCGACCAAGCACGACCAGGGTCACCCCCGACTCGGCGGCGGCGGCCCGCGCCCCGTAGATGCCCCGGGCCGCCCCCTCGGCGTAGATCTGCTCGACCAGCTCATCGGCGCGGGGGTCGCCGAGGCCGGCTGCCCGCTGCCCGCCGTGGGAGCGGGCCATGATCTCACCCACCAGGTGCAGATCCTCGTCGCGCTGGGCCTTGCTGGCGGCCGCGCGCAGCAGCGCCGCCGCCATACGCGCCCGCAGATGCTCTTCGACCGCCAGCGCCGCCGCCGCCCGCACCGGGTACGCGCGGCCTGGCTCGACCATGGCCCTCGCCGGCGGGCCGAAGCGGTCAAGCGCGGCGGCGCCGAGCATGGTGTCGGGCAGCCGGCCGCGCACCCGCGCCTCGAAGAAGGGTGTGCCAAGGTTGGCCAGGTAGCCCAGCCAGTGGGCCCCAGCCTCGGCGGGCGACAGCCCCGCCGCCTCGGCAGCGCAAGCCCAGGCTATCGCGGTGGCCGCGCGCAGGGCGGCCGCTGGCTCACGCCCAGGGCCATCGCCCAAGCGCACCGCCCAGATCGCTGTGCCGGGGGGCAGGTGCATCTCGCCCCAGAGCCAGGCCGGCTGCTGGTGGACCGGCAGCAGCCCGCCGCTGTGGGCGCAGGTGCTCACCAGCGGCCCAAGAGCGCCCGGGTCCCACCCAGCAACCCGCGCCAGGGCCGTCCGCACGGCGAGCCCTAGCTCGCGGGGCGCCAGGTGGATCTTGTAGGCCGAGACGAGGGCCTGGGCCACGGCCGCCGCCAGGCCCACCTCCGTGCCTGGCGCCTCCGCGAGACGCACGAGCAGCCTGGCCCCGCCGGGGAAGCGAGCGAACTCTTCGCGCATCAGGGCCAGCCAGGCCCCGCCCACGATAATGTGCCACGGCGAGAGAGAGCCCAGCCGCGCGGCCACGTCGGCGTACTCGCGGGGCGAGCCGTCGTCATAGACCAGGTCGCTCAGGGGCAGAGGCGGCCCGTCGCCCATCTCATCGTGCAGCAGCAGCGCGCTCCCATCGGTTGGCTGCACGGCCACGAACGACCCGCTGCCCAGAGGCCAGCCGAGGGCCAGGGCGCCGCCGGGCGCGGCTGCGCCGCCCATCAGATCTACCCAGCCGGGCGCCCGGGCCACCGTGATCGGCCGCCCCTCGGCGAAGAGGCCGCCTCGGCGGATGGCGCTGATGAAGCGGTCTAGCTCTGCCGGCATAGTTATATTTATGTCAACAAACCACGCCGGCGCAGCTCGCCCAGTAGGGCGGGCTCGATCTGGGCG
>JAAXUL010000661.1 GCA_013336035.1 Chloroflexales bacterium | reverse complement strand
TCTCCGGTGATCGCCCAGGCGACCGTCGGGATGGCCGACGAGGCGGTGGATATGCTCGGCTCGCTGCGCGAGGCCGCGCCCAAACCCCATGTCCTCGACGACGCCACGGTGGATCGGGTGATCAGGCTGTACACCGAGCAGCAGGGCGACCTCTGGCTGTACGAGGAGCAGCTTCGCCGCTGGCAGACGGAGAAGCTCACGGCCTCGCAGCACGCAGAAATCGCCGACCTCACCGTGCGCCTGACGGGCCTGCGCGCCGACATCGCCGCCATCCTTGATCTGGCCGCGTACCTGAAGCCTCGCACGATTGACGCCGTGCTCGCCCGCTCCGATGAGGAGTTGACCTTCGACATCCTCACGGGCAACCGGCCCCCGCCGTGGTCAGTGCCTCCCAGTAGCGCCGCGCCGCCAGCGCCCCCGCCGCCGGAGGCCGACGAGGAGGACGAGCCCGATGAGGCCGACGAGGAAGAGTTCTTCGCGGAGAACGAGCACCTGACGCCGACGATGCGGGCGCTGCTCCAGATTGCCGACTGTCTCGTCAGCCCGGCGCCGATCCCCCACGCCCTGCTCCTGGCGCCGCTCCTGCCCCACGCCGCGCCCGGCGGCCCCGAGGCCCTGGCGTCTCTGGTGCGGCTAGGCTGGCTCACGCTGCCCATGCCGAACACCGCGCGGCTCTGATGGGTGAGCCGCGCGTTCCTCTCCACCCGCCCCTCCGAGGAGCCGGTGCGGATCACGGTGGTCGAAGCCCTCTGCGCCACGGTGTCGAACCTCATACGGGCGCGGGATATGGCCACGCTCCGTCTGGTCGAGCCGCACCTGCGCGCCATGACCGACGCCTGGCAGCCGCGTGGCGACCACTACGCGCTGATCTTGAGCCTGAAGACCGGGATGTACCTCACCATCTTCGGGAGCGCCGAGGCGGCGACCCCCTACCTGGAGCGGGCGAGCGCACTGGATGCGGCCCTTGGCACCAACTCGCCGAAGCCGGCCCGCACACGACGAGGGCTGCGGTAGGGGCTGGCGAGCTGCGCGAACGAATCTGCGCGCCCCCGGCAGCGTGGCTGGGGCGCATCGCGTTGTCGCTGACAGCGGCTCGGTAGCGGGTCGTGGGCGCGCACGCAAGGCAACGCGGCACGGGATTTGCCTGGGCAGTGCTCGCTACGGGGCGCCGGTGCCAGTACGGCGATCCGCTGTCCCTCACGACGAGCTCCCTGCTCGTCAGGTCGAGTCTGTCACTCGCCCCTTCAGCCCGGGGTGCGCTTCCTCGCTACGCTGCTGGGGGCTGGGGCGCCGTGCGGGTGGGCTCGTAGAGCGCGCACCAGCCCGCGAACCCGAAGAAGCCGAAGGTCGGGGAGAGCGGCACGAGCCAGGGGAGCAGCACGAGCACGGCGAACGCCGGTAGCAGGAAGGGCAGGGCCTGGGGGGTAGGGCCATAGGCGGGATCGAGGAAGCGGCGGAAGAAGCGGAAGAAGGCCAGATAGCTCAGGAAGCTCCGGAAGCTCAAGGCGAACAGCTCGGGGCGTACAAAGCCCGCAAGGCCGAGGAGCCCGAGGAGCCCGAGCAGGCTGGCAGCGCGGGGAAGACGATCGAGCAGCCACAGCAGCTGCGGTCGCGACATAGGGGTGCCTCCTCACTGAGGTGGTGAACCGTAGGGTGGTGTGCGATACGGTTCTGGTTGTCGCTGGGAAGGCTCGGCGACGGTCGTGTTGTCACCGTGGCCGGGGGCGTCTGTCGCTGGACCTCTGGTGCTGCCCCCTGGCCTGATGGTACGCCTCGAAGTGGGCATGTGCATCCGGCATAGGACTCGACCACACATCCGCTTTTCGGAGCATTGGCTTGTGGGCGTTGGACTGAGGCCGGGCGCTGGGGCGCTGTCGCCTCATCGCTCTCTGATGCTGCGCAGCGCGCCACGCTGGGGCAGCTCGGTACCGCCGAGGGCGCCCAGGGAGGGCCAGGTCGGCGACGGTGGCCCCACCAGTTCGTCAGCGATCACCCACGAGGGCTGCTTCGCCAGCACCAGGGTGCGGCGCTCGGCCAGGGCGAGGAGCTGCAGCTTGCGCTCGGCGACTAGGCGGCGGAGCGCCCGGAGCTGTGCCACGTGGCAGTGAACCCGCTCCTCGCCGACCTGGACGATGACCATGCCCGCGTCGAGCGCCCGCCCGATGAGGGTCTGGCGGATCGCGATCCGGGCCTCCCAGATTGGGAGGGTCACTTCGCGGGCCACGAAGGTTCCCTGGATGAGCACGAGGTCGTAGCCGCGCGGAGCCAGCGACCCGGCGGCGTAGTGGCTGACCAGGGCGCCACCCTGGTAGACAATGAGCGCAGAGCCAGCGAGCCAGGCCGGGTGCGGGCTCAGGTCAAGGGTGAGGCTGGCCAGCCCCACTCTCAGGACGATAGCGAGCGCCAGGAAGAAGCCGAGCCGGTGCGGGCGGAAGTGATGTCGCTGCCGTCGATCTGCATCGTCGAGCTCCTCTGCTACAGCAGCGTGATCGCGGCGAGGACGACGCCCACCAGGATGAGCAGGGTGAGGCAGCCGGCGCCCACGTCGGATCGGCGGGGCCTGCACGGAGATGATCTGCGGCGGCTGGGCGCGCTTGGGGAGCACACTGCCGCCGGCGGCGAGCAGGACGGCGGCGGCCAGACCGAGGAAGAGCTGGTTCTCATCCGTTGGAGCAAAGGGGCCAAACTGGCCCCCAATCCGCACGCACCAGTACATCCTGTGGGCCAAATTGGCCCGCACTGTGTCCTGAAGCGTACCGGAAAGGGGCCAAATTGGCCCCCTTGACAGCGTCCGTACCGATGTGCTATCCTTGCGGGGCCAATTTGGCCCATGTGAGGCGCACGATGCGTCGGAAGGGAAGCTTGTGGACGACCCGCGCCAACTCCCTCGCACGGAGGGGTAATGCAAAAACCCCCGTGACGACCTGCCGCGGCGAGGCAGGCCGCCGCGCCTGCTCTGCCCGCGCTGCCTGGAGGAGGCCGTGTGGCTGCGGAACTGAGCCTCCGCCCACTCGATTCGCCCTGCGCCGCCCCGCCAGGCGGCGCTTGCGTTTCCCCTATCTTGCTCTCCCCTGGCGACCTGCCCGTCGTGCACCACCTAGATCGGCGGTGCTACGCTGCCAATCGGCACGGCCCGCTGCGCCTCGGCCTCGCGGCGCTAGGGGCAGCCTATGGGTCGTCCAGCGCTATTCCTGCCGAAGCGATGGCCGCCGCGAGCTCTCGCCGGTCGAGCGGTGCGGCGGCCAGCAGAAGCCGTCACGCTACTGTTGGGCCTCGATGAGGGCATCGGCTGCGCCGATGAGCGATGTGGCCGGGCTCTCAGGGCCGAACATACGGGCCGCGATCCAGGCCCCGTCGATCAGCAGCAACAGCTGGTCGGACAGCACCTGCGGGTCGCGCAGGCCAGCCAGTCGCGCCAGATCGAGCAGGCGCCCGCGCACGGCCAGCTTATGCGCGACAGCCACCTGGTGGGCCGGGTGGTCTCGCTCGGGGAACTCCGCAGCGCTCATCTGAAATACGCAGCCCAGACACTGCGGGCCAGTCGCGATGCGCGCCACCTGAGCGACCAGCGCCCGCAGCCGGGCCAGCGGCTCCGCCTCGCTCGCCGCGGCCTCGTCGAGCAGAGCCAGAACCTGGGCGTTGGCGCGCTCCAGGTAGGCCGCGATCAGCGCGTCCTTCGAGGGGAAGTGGCGGTAGAGCGACATCTTCGCCACCCCCGACTCGGCGATGATTGTGTCGACGCCCACGGCGTGGTAGCCGCGCCGGTAGAAGAGCTGCCCTGCTGTGGAAAGGATGCGCTCGCGGACGGAGCGCTCAGACGATGCTGCTGACATACAGGAACCTCCAGGCTTGACATGATACAGAGCGGTCTCTATACTTGTCAATGTGATAGAGACAGGTCTGTATCAGCCGAAGGAGGCCTATGTGAATATCGGCATTCTGGGATCCGGGGTGGTCGCCAAGACGCTCGGCGCGAAGCTGGCCTCGCTTGGCCAGTCAGTCATGCTCGGCAGCCGCGACCCCGGCAAGCTGGCGGAATGGCTGGCCGAGGTGGGCGAGGCCGCTCGCGCCGGCTCCTTCGCCGAGGCGGCGGCCCACGCCGAGGTGGTGATCAACGCCACCGCCGGCCTGGGCTCACTGGAGGCGCTCGCCGCCGCCGGGGCCGGCAGCCTCAGCGGCAAGATCCTTCTGGACATCGCCAACCCGCTCGACTTCTCGCAGGGCTTCCCGCCCAGCCTCTCCGTCGCCAACACCGACTCGCTCGGCGAGCAGATCCAGCGCGCCTACCCTGCGGCCAGGGTGGTCAAGACCCTGAACACGCTGACGGCGAGCCTCATGGTTGACCCACGCCA
The DNA here is from genome assembly GCA_013336035.1 of Chloroflexales bacterium. Taxonomy (GTDB): domain Bacteria; phylum Chloroflexota; class Chloroflexia; order Chloroflexales; family Chloroflexaceae; genus CAIWXH01. The sequence goes on along the minus strand of JAAXUL010000661.1, from coordinate 685 downwards.
GCTCGCCGGGGGCGACCACCATCTTTTCCTGAGCGGCAATGACGCCGAGGCGAAGGCCCAGGTGCGGGCCTGGCTGGGCGAGTGGTTCGGCTGGGAGCAGATCATCGACCTCGGCGACATCACCACCGCGCGCGGCACCGAGATGCTGCTGCCGATCTGGGTCCGGCTCATGGGCGCCCTGGGCACGCCCAAGTTTAACTTCAAGATCGTGCAGGGCTGATCCGTTGCGGGCATCGGTACTGCCGGCTCACACGAGCGGCAGGGAGGAGCGCACAAATGCTCACGATCCCCGTCGGCACCATCCTGGTCTCCTACGAGCGCACGGGGGCGGGTGAGCCGGTGCTGCTCATTCATGGCCTCGGCAGCAGCGCCTGTGACTGGGAGGCCCAGCTGCCCGCCCGTGGCCGCGCAGTTCCAGGTCATCGCCGCCGACCTGCGCGGCCACGGGCGCTCGGCGAAGCCCCGGGTGCGCTACAGCATTCCGCAGCTCGCCGGCGATATGGCCGGGCTGCTGCGCGCCCTCGGCGCCGCGCCGGCCCACGTCATCGGCCTCTCGCTGGGCGGGATGGTCGCCCTCGAGCTGGCCCTGAGCCACCCCGACCTGGTCCGCTCCCTGGTGATCATCAACAGCGGGCCGGAGGCGCCGGCCAGCACGCTGCGCGAGCGCCTGGGGCTGATTAAAGTG
>JAAXUL010000660.1 GCA_013336035.1 Chloroflexales bacterium | reverse complement strand
ATCCGTGATCAGCCAGGTGCGGCCCGCGCGGTACCACGCGGCGAGCTCCACCCCGACGGCCGCGAATGGCACCCGCCCCCCCGGGCGCGCCAGGTCGTCCGCCGTCCACTCCACCCGGACCGCGAGTGCCGCCACGGCGGCATCCACCTCGGCGTAGCCGACCCGCCCCACCTGGAGGTGGGTGCCAAGCAGCTCGGCCGCGGCCGCCATGATCATCGCCGGATCGCCGCGGTCACGGATGTGGTCGCCGAGGCTGAGCAGGAGGGCCTGGCGGGCCGCGCTCGCGCGCAGGGCCGCCTCGGCGGCTTTGCGCGCCGTGATGTCTTGCGCGACCAGGATCGCCGAGGCCGGGCGGGCCGGGCGGGCCGTGCGGTCGAAGAGGATCTGTTTCTGGACGACGAGCCAGCGCACCTGCCCGTCGGGGACGATGATGCGATGTTCGTGCGCGAACCAGCCGTCGCCATCGGGGCGCAGCGACTGGTCGATCAGGCGGGCGAGGGTGGCGCGGTCGTCCGGGTGAAAGGTCGCATGGACCTGGGCGCGGGGCACGGTTATGCTGACAGTGCCGAGGCCGTACAAGGTCGCGGCTTCGGGCGAGAGGCGGATGCTCTGGGTTGCGTAGTCGACCTCGGCGAGCGCGAAGTTGGCCACGGCGATGCCCAGCTTGAGGCGGGCTTCGGAGTGGCGCAGGGCCTGCTCGGCCCGCACCCGGTCGGTGATATCGAGCACCGCGGCGCCCACCAGCCGCACCGCACCGTCGACCATCACCGGGAACCAGCTCGCCAGGACATGCCGGAGGTCGGCGGGGTCGTTCCCGTCCGGCACGGCCAGCTCCTGGTCGTAGACGCCCTGCCCGCTGGCAATCACCTGGCGCATGAGCGCCTCGACGTCCGCGATCATGCTCTGCGCCGGCGAGTCAGCGCGGGCCAGCTCCGCCATCCGGTAGCCGAGGGGCCGTATGGGGTCGATCCGGTTGATCGCGGCCATCCGTGGGTTCACGCGCTCAAAGCGCAGATCGCGGTCAAAGAGCGCCAGCCCAACGGGGAGGTGGTCAAGCACTGCCGCGAGCAGGGCGGTCGTCTCCTCCAGGCGGCGTCGGGTGTCGCGCTCCGCGTCGTAGAGCCGGGCGCGCTCGTAGGCGACCGCCACCCGGTGCGCCACGGCCTGGGCGAACTCGCGCTCGGGCTCATCCCAGGAATGCATCTCAGCCCAGTGCAGGCTCAGTACGCCGAAGACCTCTTCCCCCCGCGCCAGCGGCAGGTGGGCGTTGGCCTGCGCCGGGATGGCGCGCGCGGCCTCGGCCAGATCGGGGTAGTGCTCCACGATGTCGGCCATACCGCGGTGGAACAGCGCCACCCCCGTACGGGCCGCGTCGGCGGCGGGGTGGTGGGCCGTGAGAGGGATGGAGCCATAGCGGCGAATCGTGTCCTCGCCGATGAGGGCGCTGCGCGCCGCGTCTTTCAGCATCAGCCGCCCCGCACTGACCAGGCGCAGACCGACGGCTGTGGCGCGGAGAGTGCGCCCCACCTCTTCCATGATGACCCGGCTCACCTCGGGGAGGGTCTGGGTCGCGGCGAAGCTGGCGGTGACCGCCTGCAAGCGCCGGAGCCGATCCTCCACCCGCTTGCTCGCGGTGATGTCGACGACCGTCACCCCAAGGCCGCTCACCTCGCCCGCCGGGCCCGGCACCGGGAAGTAGCTGATTAGCCAGTCGTGGGCGACCCCATCCCGGGGGCAGGGCCGGCCGTGCAGCTCCAGATCACGCACCGCCTTGCCCGTGGCGAGCACCTGGCGCACGAGGGGCTCTAGCCGGGGGGCCAGGCCCGGCAGCACCTCGGCCAGCGTGCGTCCCAGGTGCGCCTCCGGCGTCTGGCCGTTGAGCGCGGCGAGGGCCGGGTTGACCAGCTGGTAGCGCAGCTCGCGGTCGAGGTAGCCGATCCCGTTCGGCGCGTTGGCAACGATCGCGTCGAGGCGGGCCAGGGCCTGGGCGGCGGCCTGCCGCGCCGCCTGCACGGCCTGGTACAGCCGGGCGCTGCGGATCGCCAGCGCGGCGCGGTCGGCCAGGTCCTGGGCGAGCGTCAGGTCGTCCGTGGTGAAGGCGGGCTGCCCCGGCCTGTGGCGAGAGAACGCGAGGCTGCCCAGGATCTGGCCGTGCGCCCGCAGGGGGGTCGTGATCACACTATGTGGGCACACGCGCTCGAACGCCGGCCACAGCTCGGGCGCTATCACCGCCCGCACGGCCTCCAGGTCGATCACCGGGGTCAGCAGCGGCTGCCCGCTGCGCATCACCGCCGCCGCGGGGTGGCGGTCGTCGATATGGATGGGCACGCGCCCGAAGACCTCCTGCACGACCGTCTGCACCTCCGGGTCCGGGTCGTAGATGGTGACCGCGGGCAGCCACGGCGAGTCGTCCTCGCGCAGGCGGATGACACACCCGGCCTCAAGCGGCTCAGCGCTGATCCGCGCGACGCGATCCAGCCCCGCCTGCACATCGGTCCCGGCGGCGGCGAAGGCCTGCGAGGCGTCGGCGAGGATCTGGAGGCGCGCAGCCGCGCGCTGGAGGGCCGCCTCCTCGTGGTTGCGCGCGGTGATGTCCTGGGCGGTGATGAGCCCCAGCATGCTGGCCCCATCCGCGCCAGGGACGGGCGTCCCGCTGAAGGACAGCCAGCGCGGGTCGCGCGCGTCCGCCGCGGGCAGGCACAGCTCCAGATCGCGGAACGGCTCGCCGCGCAGCACCCGCGCACAGGGCGGGGCGAGCGGCGCCGCCAGGGCGGGCCAGCAGGCGGGCAGCGGCTGCCCGAGCAGGGCCGCGGCGGGGTGGCCGAGCAGCTCAGCCAGGGCGGCGTTGATCCGGAGGATGCGCAGCTCGGGGTCGAGCACGGTGATCCCGACCGGGAGCGTGTCGAGCACGGTGGTGAGCAGGGCCAGGGTCTGGTTGCGCTCGCGGACGAGCCGGACGGTGGCGATGGCGCGCTGGACCGTTGTGTGCAGGCGCTCGGGGGTGAGCGCGCCCTTGACCAGGTAGTCCTGGGCGCCCTGCTGGAGCGCATCCACCGCCAGGGTCTCGGTGCCGACGCCGGTGAACAGGACCACCGGCACATCGGTGAACGCGCGCAGGGCCGCGAGCACGGCCAGGCCATCCTGATCCGGGAGGCGCTGGTCGAGCAGCACACAGTCGGGGGGTGCCAGCCGGACAGCGGCGAGGGCCCGGTCGCCCCGCTCGGCCTCGCTGAGCGTGTAGGCGCCGGGGGCGGCGCGGGCAAGCAGCCGGCGCAGGGTCAGCCGGTCTTCCGGCGAGTCATCGACGATGAGCACAGCGAGCGGGGATGAGGGCATCGGACACCTCTATACTGGGTTCAGGGCGAACGACCAGCCTGGCAGCGGATCGTCCCGGCGCTCTCCGCAGTATACGACGCGATCCATCACGATAACAGGGTGGCGTCGGGACAGGCTGCGGCGTCAGTCGGGCGCGGGCGCCAGGCGCGCCTCGGCCCGGCGGCCGGCGTAGCTGCATACGCAACCTGAACTTTGGCAGAGGCGGCCCGCGGCGCGCCCGTGTATACTAGCTCATACCGAATCTTAGGCCCATCGTCAGACGCTGCCCCAGGTCGCCTTATCGCCATTCCACGATGGGTGCGCTGCCAGCGGCGCACGCGCCCGCCGTGTCCCAGCACTATGACACTACCCGAGCCCATCGTTGAGTCGGACGCCACCCCCGCCCAGATGCGGGCCCGCATTAGCGCGCTCGAGGCCGCTCTCGAGGCCCAGACCCGGCGGGCCGAGCAGCTTGCGGCCGCCCTGAGGGCCCAGACCCGGCGGGCCGACGATCTCCAGCGCGGTAAGGCCTGTCTGGCCGCCGCCGCCGCCGCCGCGCACGCGGCCCGCGACGCCGCCTTTGCGGTGCTCGACACCCTCTTTGCGGCGGCACCGATCGGCCTCGCCTTCTTCGACCCGCACCTGCGCTTCATCCGCATCAACGCCCGCCTGGCCGAGATGAATGGCCTCAGCCCAGAGGCCCACCTGGGCCACACCATGGGCGCGATCCTCCCCATGATCGCCCCGCTGGTCGAGCCGATCGTGCGGCAGGTGCTCGCCACCGGCGTGGCGGTGTGCGATCAAGAGATCAACGGGGCGACGCCGGACGCCCCTGACCTGCCGCGCGACTGGCTGGCGAGCTATTACCCGATCCCTGGCCCCACGGGGAGCCTGCGGGGCGTCGGCGTGGTGGTGAGCGAGATAACCGTACGGAAGCGCGCCGAGGCGGCCCTGCGCCAGCAGACCGAGCTGCTGACCCTGCTGCTTGCGACCGTGGGCTCGGGAGTGATCGCCGCCGACCCCGATGGCCACATCCTGGTCTTCAACCCCGCCGCTCGCCAGCTGTACGGGGTGGCGCAGGCGCCAGAGTCGGCGCACGCCTGGGCCGCCGCCACCGACCTCTATCAGGCCGACGGGGTGACGCCCTGCCCCCTCGAGCAGCGGCCCCTGGCCCGCAGCCTGCGCGGCGAGGCGACGGACGACATCGAGCTGGTGGTGTACCACCCGGGCGCGCCGGACGGGCGCTGGATGATCGTCGCCGGCCGACCGCTCCTGGCCCCCGATGGCGCCCGGTACGGGGGGGTGATCGTCTGCCGCGACATCACCCAGCGCAAGCACGACGAGCTGGCCCTCCGCGCTTCAGAGGCACGCTTCCGCCTGCTCGCCGAGCACGCCCAGGATCTCATCTACCGCTACCGGCTGGCGCCCACGCCCGGCTTCGAGTACATAAGCCCCTCGGCCACCGCCATCACCGGCTACACCCCTGAGGAGCACTACGCCAACCCACAGCTCGGCGTCACGCTTGTGCACCCCGACGACCGGGCCCTGTTCCAGGGGGCGCTCGCGAATTTCGCCACCGCGGGCCGCCCGCTCACGCTGCGGTGGCAGCATAAAGACGGGCGGGTTATCTGGACCGAGCAGGTCAATCGGCTGATCACCGACGCGGCGGGGCGCCTGGTGGCCATCGAGGGGATCGCCCGCGACATCACCGAGCGCAAGCAGATG
>JAAXUL010000659.1 GCA_013336035.1 Chloroflexales bacterium | reverse complement strand
ACGATCGCGGTCGCCGACACCAGCACCGACGAGCGCTTCACCGCGGAGGAGCGCGCGGCCTTCCAGGTCGCGCAGATTGCGGCCTTCACGGGCGTCGTGCGCATCAAAGCAGCCCGCTGGGTGGGTGTCTTCGGGACGCAGAGCGCCACACCACGAACCTGGACGGACGTCGAGGTAGCGCTGATCGAAGCGGTGGCCCAGCGCATCTGGGCCGCAGTAGAGCATGCGCGCGCCGAAGAAGCCTTGCGCGAGAGCGAGGCTCGCCTCGCCGCGTTTATGGAGCATGCGCCAGGCTCGGTCTTTATCAAGGACGCCGCCGGCCGCTATGTTATCGTCAACCACGCCTTCCTGACAGACTCGGGGAAACGCGCGGACGAGGTGCTGGGCAAGACCGATGCGGAGATCTTCTCGCAGGATCTGGTGGAGATATTTGTGGCCGAAGATCAGGCGGTGCGCATGTCCGGCACGCCGCGCGCGTTCGAGGAGACATTCGTCTATCAGGGGCAGCAGTACACCTTCCTCAGCCACAAGTTCCCGCTGCCGGGCGGGAGCGTCGGCTGTTTCGGGGCCGATATTACCGCGCGCAAAGCGCTGGATGACGCGCTCCACGAGCTTCAGGCACGGCGGCTGGCGAACGAGCAGCAGCACGTGGCGCGCGTCCAGCAGCTCTACACCCAGGAGCAGGCGGCGCGCGCCCAGGCCGAGGCGGCCAGCCGGCTCAAGGACGAGTTCCTGGCGACGGTCTCGCACGAGCTGCGCACCCCGCTGACCGCCTTCCTCGGCTATGCCCAGCTGCTCCAGCGGCGCATGCGCGACGATGACCCCATCGCCCCCACGGTCGGGCTGATGGTGCAGAGTGCCAAGGCCCAGGCCGCGCTGATCGAGGATCTGCTCGATGTCTCACGGATTGTCAGCGGCAAGCTCCGGCTCAATCCGGAGCTGATCAGGCTGACCCAGGTGATCCACGCCGCCCTCGACACCGTGCGCCCGACGGTGGAGGCGAAGGGCCTGCACCTACAGGTCGATCTTGACCCGGCGGCCAGCGCGGTGGTGGGTGATGCAAACCGCCTCCAGCAGGTCGTCTGGAATCTGCTGGCGAACGCGACGAAGTTCACACCACCGGGCGGGCACATTGCGATCCGGTTGGCCGCTACCGCGAGCCACGCCGAGCTGAGCGTGGTGGACTCGGGCCAGGGCATCCGAGCGGAGTTTCTGCCCTACGTCTTCGAGCGCTTCCGCCAGGCCGACAGCTCGAGCAAGCGCACCCACGGCGGTCTGGGCCTGGGGCTGGCGATCGTGCGCCACCTGGTCGAGCTCCACGGCGGGACAGTGGAGGCGCGCAGCGACGGCGTGGGGCAGGGCGCCACCTTCACCGTCCGGCTGCCCCTGGCGAGCGCGCGTGATCCGTCGGGGCAGACCCTTTCGCCAACGAGTGACGACCCCACGTCTGAGGCGGGGCTGCTCCCCCTCCGCGGGCTGCTCCCCCTCCGCGGGCTGCGGGTGCTGGTCGTGGATGATCAGCCGACTATCGTGAGGCTGCTAGAGGCGATCCTGACGGCGGAGGGTGCGACAGTATGGGCCTGTACGAGCGCTCAGGAGGCGTTTGCCCAGGTCCGTGCGTGGCACCCAGACGTGCTGGTGTCGGATATTGCGATGCCGAGTGAGGATGGGTACTGGCTGATCCAGCAGGTCCGCAGCCTGGCGCCTGAGGCGGGCGGGGCGACCCCGGCGGTGGCGCTGACGGCCTATGTGCGCATGGAAGACCGCATGCGGGTGCTGGAGGCCGGCTTTCAGGAGTATATGCCGAAGCCGGTGGACGCGGCCGAGCTGCGGGATGTGGTCCTGCGCCTCATCGCCACAGATCTGGAGTAAGGCCATTGCTGGTCGCTGGACGGGGGATTGTCGCTGCGCAGCATTGGTGCGCAATCACTTCGCGCTGCTCGGTTTATAGGCCTATAGCCGAGAGCGGAACGGTTGAGCCAGGATGTTGAGCCGCTTCACCGCATCAGCACGCGCTTTGGCATGGCTCAGCAGCAAGCGCCTCCGCTCCTGCCAGGTCACGCATAAAGGGGATGCTCAAACGCATCCCCTTTGCCTCAGCCCTCCCCCTCCTCCGCCGCCCGCTCGCGGGCGGCGAGGGTGGCCGCCACCGTGACGATCGCCCCGCTTGCACGCCTGTTCGCCCTCGCCTATAATGTCCCATATCGGACACCTATTGGAGCATACGAGATGCTCACCACCCGTCAGGCTGCCCAGCGCCTCGGGGTCACCCAGCGCCAGGTGCGGCGCTTTGTCGAGGCCGGGCAGCTCACCGCCCAGCAGATCGGCGACTACCCCAACGCCCCCTGGGTGATCACCGAGGAGAGCCTGGAGCGCCTGGTCGCCGCCCGCGCGACCGACCCGCCGCGCAAGGGGCGACGACCCACCGCCAGTGAGAGGAGCACGGCATGACCGTCCTCGCCATCGCGATCCAGAAGGGTGGCACCGGGAAGACCACCACCGCGCTCTCGCTCGGCGTCGAGCTAGCGCGCATGGGCCGGCGGGTGCTGCTGATCGACATCGATCCCCAGAGCAACCTCACCCAGGCGGTGGGCTACGACCCCACCCAGATCGAGCACTCGATCTACGAGGTGCTGCTCAACCCCACCTACGGCCCTGGCTTCGCCACCCTCACCACGAGCTACGGGGTCGATCTTGTCCCGGCGACCCTGGCCCTCGCGGGCGCCGAGCTGACGCTTGCCGGGCGCTTCGGGCGCGAGCTGCTGCTGCGCACGGCGCTCACCGAGGCCCGCAAGGCGTACGACTACATCCTTATCGACAGCCCGCCCTCGCTCGGGGTCTTCACCGTCAACGCGATCACCGCGGCCGACGCCGTGCTCGTACCCCTCCAGGCGCACGTCTTCGCGCTCAAGGCGATGCCGCAGCTGGAGGAGACCATCGGCATCGTGCGGCAGCTGAACCCGGGGCTTACCATCGGCGGGATTGCGGTGACCATGGTGGATCGCCGAACCAGCGTCAACACGGTGGTGGAGGACACCATCCGCCAGCAGTACGGCGAGCTCGTGTTCCAGACCACCATCCCCTTCAACGTGAAGCTGGTGGAGGCGCCGGCCGCGGGCCAGCCGATCAGCATCTACGCCGGCGACAGCAGCGGGGCGCGGGCCTACCGCGCTCTGGCCGAGGAGGTGGCCGCGCGCTATGACCAGTAACAAGAGCCGCCTCGGGAAGATGATCGGGGGCGGCGAGTCGCCGCCCCCGGCGACCCCCATTCAGAAGGGCGCCCCGTTCCAGGTCTCCACGGCGGTCGCAGCTATAGAGCCCGACCTCCCCGCCCAGATCGGCGAGCTGAGCGCGCCACTGCAGGAGATCGCCCGCCGCTATGTCGGCGCCCGCCGGCGGAGCGGCGAGGCGCTGCTGGAGGCCGCGCGCTGGCTGACCGAGGCCCGCGATGCGGCGGGGCACGGCGAGTGGCAGGTGTTCCTGGAGGCGACGGGCACCACTGATGACACGGCCGAGCGGCTGCTGAACATCCACCGCACGGCGATGCAGAACCCGCAGTTCGCGGACGCCATCGCCCGCAACTGGCTGGGCCAGTCGGCTGCCGCCCTCCTCGCCCGGCCGTCAACCCCGCCCGACGTGGTCACCGAGATGCTCGGCCAGGAGGCGGCCCCGAGCGTTACGGAGGTGCGCGGCGCTATCGCGCGGTCGCGCGGCTCACGGCAGGCGAAGGGGGAGGGGCAAAATCCGCAATTTGCGGATTTTGCCGGCCCCGCCGAGCGCCTCCAGGAGCCGGGCTCGGAGGGGGGCATCGTGGTTGCCCACGCTGACGGCGGGGTTGATATGGCGAACCTCGCCCTTGAGGTGCTGCGCGAGGCGACCCGCGCGGTTGAGAGCCTGCACGACCTGGCGCCGAGCCTGAGCTCGGACGAGGGGCGTGAGCTGATCCGCCGCATCAGGCGGGCGGTTCAGTCGCTTGAGGAGCGCATCCCGTAGGCCCCGGCCTCGATGGGCCAGATGGGTGCGCTCCGAGGCGAATCGCCCCAGCACCTTCCAGCTAGCACGATCGTCTATGGTGCATGTGACGCACCACGCGGTACCCTATGGTATCTCGCGGTGCACGGAATGCACCGCGCATCACCGACAAGGAGCCTGCATGTCCGCGCCTGAGACACCCCCGCCCCCACGCAGCCCGCGGGAGCAGCTGCCGATCACCCTGTTTGAGAGCGTGGTGCTCGCCGTCCGCGCGGATGACGGCCGCATCTACCTGAGCCTGCGCGACCTCTGCGAGGCGCTGGGGCTCTCGGTCGTCCCGCAGCGCCGGCGCATCCTGCTCGACGACACCCTCACGATGGTGCAGTTTCGGGTGCAGAGTGGCGGGCAGTTCCGCGCCATTGACTTCCTGCTGCTCGAGGACGTGTCGGTCTGGCTCATCGGCGTCCAGCGACGCCGCGTCACGGAGAAGGCGCAGGAGCGATTCTCCTACGTGAAGACCTACCTCGTGACCGCCGTGCAGCGGGCCTTCGCGGAGCTGACCGGCCTGCCGACGGGGCCGAGCAGCGACATCGAAGATCTGGGCGAGCTCGACCGCATCGACCAGGCGTTCACCCAGCTCGCCGAGCTGACGCGCCGGCAAGACGCGCTCGAGCAGAGCCAGGGCCGCGCGCGCGGGGCCTACCGCGACCTGCGGTCGGTCCTGAACGAGCTGCGCGACCGCATGCAGGCCCTGGAGCGGCGGCTCGAGTCGACGCTCAGCCCCTCACAGCGGGGCACCATCTACCAGATGGTCCACCGGTGGGGCGCAGCCCGCGCCGAGCGCGGGACGAGCCTGACACCTGGCGCCGCGATCCGCAAGAGCTGGGCGGAGCTGAACGAGGCCTTCAAGGTCAGCACCTACACCGATCTCCCGGCGGACCGCTACCACGAGATCGTGGGCTACATCAAAGACCAGTATCGCGCGGTGACGGGCCGCGAGCTGGACGCGGTGGAGCAGGCAGGCCTTGACCTGGAGGGCGACGATGCCGGATGAGCGGCTTGAGGCGCGGGTCGGCCGCAGGCTG
>JAAXUL010000658.1 GCA_013336035.1 Chloroflexales bacterium | reverse complement strand
CTGGCAGCGGGAGCAGAGCGTGGCGCCCTTGCCCATACAGGCTTTACAGACGACGACGCGGGTCGAGCCGGGCAGATTGAGGCGGCCACCAGCCTCGTCGGCGAAGCTCTCGGCGGGGGGGAGCACAACCGACCAGCGCTCGACCTCGGGCTCGAGCGGGAAGACCTGGGCCTCGCGGTCGGGCTCCTCGTTGTCCTCAGGGGTGGTGCGGCGCTCGTAGAGCACGCGCAGCCGGTAGAAGTAGACGTTGCGGCTGCAGACCTTGTGCAGGCGGGCGAGGCGCCCGAGCAGCGGGCGGCGACGGAAGCGATCCTGCGCGGCCCAGGCATCGAGCAGGCCGGCGACGACGAGAGGGTCGCGCAGCTCGTCGGCGCGGCGGTGGGCCCGCTCGAGGGCCGCCCGCTCGAGGTCAGGGGCGAGCACGGCCTCGACCTGGTTGGGCTCGATCCCGCCGGACTGAAATTCGACCGCCTTGCCGGCGACGCGGGCGCCCCCGTCGACGACCTGGGTCTCTACCTCGTGGCGCCTGAAGATCTGGCGCAGGTCCTCGACGGCGGCGCTGGCGCTCGGGTAGCGGCCGGCCGGGTCGAGGGCCAGCAAGGTTGCGATGACACGGTCAAGATCAGCCGGCAGGCCCTCGACGCCACGCTCCTTCATGGTGGGGGGGGCGTTGAAGCCTGGAGCGTCGGGCAGCCCGGGCGTGTCGGGCCATGGCAGCTCGCCGCTCAGCATCTGGTAGAGCACGACGCCGAGGCCGAAGATATCCGAGAGGTGGGTCACGCTGGTGGCCGACTGGGCGTGCTCGGGCGAGAGGTAGCCAGGGGTGCCCATGATCGAGCTGGTGAAGGTGATGGGCTGCCCGGGGTCGCGCGCGATCCCGAAGTCGCTGAGCAGCGAGCGGCCGGTCTTCTCCTCGAAGAGGATATTGGCCGCCGAGATGTCGCGGTGAACGATGCTGAGCGCGTGGGCGTAATCGAGGGCCGCGGCGATCTGGCTGAAGATAGCGAGCGCTTCGGCGAAGGGCATCCGCCGGCGGCGCTCGAGGATCTGGCGCAGCGAGCCGCCGTCGATATATTCCATCACCGTGTAGTGGAAGGGCTCGATATAGCCGTAGTCGAAGAGCCGGGCAATATTGGGGTGGTGCAGACGTGCGGCGATGGCGGCCTCGCGCTTGAAGCGGCGGACCGCCTCGCGCTCCTGGGAGACGAGGATCTTCACGGCGACCACGTGGTCGGGGAGATGCAGGTGCCGGCCGAGCCAGACCTCGCTCGAGGCACCGCGGCCGATCTCGCGCTCCAGCTTATAGTTGCCGATCTGGGCGAGGACGCTCATAGGTGCCGATGGCAGAGAGATTCTTCAGGGAGGGCCTGGCCCTCCCTGAAACCCGTCCTAATTATACCATTTAGCACAGACGTTTAGGGCGCGTCAGCGCTCGTAGCCATGGGGATATTTGCTGTGCCACTCCCAGGCCGACCTGATGATCGTCTCGAGGTCAGGGTAGCGGGGCTCCCAGCCCAGATCGCGGCGGATGCCCTCGGACGAGGCGATCAGGGTGGCGGGGTCACCGGGGCGGCGCGGGCCGATAACGTGCGGGATGGGGTGGCCAGTGACCTTGCGGCACATATTGATCACCTCCATCACGCTGAAGCCATTGCCGTTGCCGAGGTTGTACTTGCGCGAGCCCAGGCGGTCGAGGGCGCCCATCGCCAGAATGTGGGCCTGGGCCAGGTCGACAATGTGGATGTAGTCGCGCACACAAGTGCCGTCGGCGGTGGGGTAGTCATCGCCAAAGACGGTAATGTGGGGGCGCTGGCCAAGGGCCACCTGGAGGATGAGCGGGATGATATGGGTCTCGGGGTCGTGGTCCTCGCCGCGGTCGGGGGTGTCGCCGCTGGCGTTGAAGTAGCGCAGGCAGGCATACTTCAGACCATAGATGCGATTGTACCAGTGCAACAGGCGCTCGATGAAAAACTTCGACTCGCCGTAGGGCGAGCCGGGGACAATGCGCTCATGCTCATCAATCGGCATCTTCTCCGGCTCATCAAAGAGGTTGGCCGTAGACGAGAGGATGAAGCGGCGGACGCCAGCCTCGACAGCGAACTCGAGCAGGTTGGCGGCATTGACCAGATTATCGCGCAGATAAAGCAGAGGCTTCTGCATACTCTCGCCGACCAGGGTGTACGAGGCGAAGTGCATGATACCGTCGATATTGGTGTGCTCGGCAAAAAAGCGCGCCAGAGCGCCGCGGTCGGCCAGATCGGCCTGCACAAAGGTGGCCTCGGGGTGGACGGCCTTGGCATGGCCCTGGTAGAGGTTATCGAGGACCACGACCTGGTGCCCCGCGGCGATCAGCTCGGCGGAGGTGACTGAGCCAATATAGCCAGCCCCGCCCGTGACAAGGATCTTCACACAATGCCCCTTTCTCTGGAACAGGCGGACACAACCTGCGGCATTGTACGCCAGTGCTGTAACAGAGCGATGAACGCGACGGCGCTACGACTCATCTGGGCTCACCTGATCGGTGGTCACCTCGTCGGTGGGCTCAGGGGCAGTCTCGGCGTCGGGCAGGGGCGGGGGCGGAGCAATCGGGATCAGCCTGAGCGGGGGCGGCGCGGCCGGCGCCGGGTCGATCGAGGCCGGCACGGGGGCATTCGCGATCTGCGCGCCGACGGCGTAGAGCGCCTGGATGCAGTGCCGGTTCAGGCATACAAAGGCCCGGCTGACCGGCTGGCCGCCCTGCAGCGGAAAGATCGTGACGTTGCGCAGCGCGATGAAGTCGTCGGTCATCTCGCCGAGCATCTCGACCAGCTCCATGTCGGTGCGCTTGTAGAAGTCGGCGCGCAGGGCGAAGGCGGCGGTGAAGAACATCATGGGCTGGGTATCCCGGGGGGGCGCGGGCATCTGAAAGCCGGGCGGCGGCTCGGGCTCGCTGATCGTCGCCACCAGCAGGGCATCGCTCCAGTCGACCAGGATCTGGGGCACGCGCTGGGCGTGCTGTGGCTTGCCCAGGGGCGCCACCGTGGCCTCGCGCAGATCGATCAAGCGGTGCAGCCGGCTGTTGAGGGCGTCGCTCACCCGCCGGTAGAGCGGCAGCTCGTAGCTACCGCTGACCAGCAGCGCCGTCGTGTAGACCTCGATCGTGAAGATGTAAGAGTGAGATTCGCTCACGTGACCCTCGCTAGGGTGGCGATGAGGCTCGCGATGACCCAGGCCATCGCCAGGCGATGGTGGAGGCAAGGCTGGGCGGCAGCTCCTCAGCGCAATACCTCTCCGGGAGTCACATTACTCAGGTGTGGTCAAGAGCTTGTACCCGAAGCCTCGCTGGGTGACAAGGTAGCGCGGGTGGGCCGGGTCGGGCTCGATACGCTGGCGCAGACGGTAGACAAGCGCATCGATCGCGTTATAGTCGAAGACCTCGTAGTCCCAGACCTGGCGGGCGATCTCATCTTTGCTGATCACCTGGCCGCGCCGATTGTAGAGCATCTCAAGGAGCTGGAACTCCTTGACGGTGAGCGGCGGCTGTAGAATAGCACCCTTGATATAGATCTCTTTGGTGCGGCTATCAACGCGCAGCTCCTCACGGACGGCGCGCAGCAGCTCGGGGGGGAGCACACCCTTGACGGTGGCCTCGGGGTCCTGGAAGATAACCACCGTATCGGCGATGATGATCTGGTCCTGATTGTGCAGATAATGGAGCCCCTCGATCCGCTCCTGGTTGAGGAACGTCCCGTTGGTGCTCTCTAGATCGCGTACGGCAAAGCCATCTTCGGTGCGCTCGAGGCGGGCGTGGCGGCGAGAGGCGAGGGGGTGGTCGATGACGATATCGTTAGCGCCGTCGCGGCCGATCGTGATGAGCTCGCGGTCCCACTCGAGCTCGCGATACTGGCCGTCCTGGCGCTTGATCATGAGCTTTGGCGCAGGGGCAGCGACCATTCCGGCGTTCCTCGTAGAGAGCTTTTGAATCCCAGTGTGCAATGTGGTACAATCGCGACAATATGCCTGATTATACCATCAGGGCAGCGAAAAAACCACTAAATCGCCGCGGCGCGCGAGGCCCCATCGCGCTAGCCGCATCATTCTCCTATCAGTAGCATATAACGTTGATGCCGTGCGCTTTGTTCCGCCGCGCCGAGGCGCTCCCACGCCACCGTAAGACGAGGATTCTGTGACGAGCCTGATCGGACGCCGGCTGGGGCGCTATGAGATCCGCGCCGAGCTAGGCCGCGGCGGGATGGCCCGCGTCTACAGCGCCGTTGACACGCAGCTGCAGCGCCAGGTGGCGATCAAGGTCCTGGCCGCCCAGCTGAGCCTCGACGAGGAGTTCGTGCGCCGCTTCGAGCGCGAGGCGAGGACGGCGGCGAACCTGCGCCACCCCGCCATCGTCACGATCTATGATGTCGGCGAGCAGGATGGCCTGTACTATATCGCGATGGAGCTGGTCAGCGGGCGCAGCCTTCACGCGATCATCGAAGAGCGCGCAACCCTCGGGCTCGGCTACGCCGTGAGTCTGCTCGACCCGGTGGCGCGGGCCCTCGACTACGCCCACGCCCAGGGCGCGGTCCACCGTGACATCAAGCCCCACAATATCCTGGTCGACCGCGACGGTCGAGTGCTGCTGACCGACTTCGGCATCGCCCAGACGCCCGACTCAGACGGCGAGCGCCTGACGCGCACGGGCGTCTTTATGGGCACGCCCGAGTATATCTCGCCCGAGCAGGCCGAGGCCCAGCGCGTCGATGGCCGCAGCGACCTCTACTCGCTGGCGGTGGTCGCCTACGAGGTGATCACCGGCCGCGTGCCCTTCGCGGGGGCGACGCCCCAGCTGATTGTGGCCCACGCGCAGCTGCCCCCGCCGCCGCCGACGAGCGTGCTGGCCCATCTGCCCGGCGAGCTTGACGAGGTGCTGGTGCGGGCCCTGGCCAAGCGGGCCGAGCGCCGCTACCCCAGCGGCGCAGCTCTGATCGACGCCCTGCGGAATGTGGCGGCCCGCTACGGCGCCCCTCTGGCCTCGCGCGAGCAGCTGGCCGGCCTGGCTGAGGCCGCGGGCTCACCCCCGGCCCCGCCC
>JAAXUL010001480.1 GCA_013336035.1 Chloroflexales bacterium | reverse complement strand
CTCGCCGTCGTGGCCCCGGCGCCGGCGTCGCGGGCCGCTACGGCCGCCGACCCCGGCACAGCCCGCTGGCGCTTCGCGGGGCTGCCGGGGCACAAGGTCAACGCTATCGCTGTGGCGCCCGATGATCCGCTGCTGCTCTATGCCGGCACGGGCACCGGCATGGAGCCCGCCACTCAGCGCATCTATCGCTCATCCAATGGCACGGACAGCTGGACGGCGGTCTACACCGAGCCGCAGGCCGACCATAACGCCATAGCGATTGACCCGAGCGATAGCCGGGTCGTGTACGTCGGCGAGTCGTACGAGGTGCTGAAGACGGTGGACGGCGGCCAGAGCTGGGCCAAGCTGCCCGCGATCGGCGCCGCCGGGCATACCGCCATTGCCATTGACCCTGCCCAGCCCCGCACGGTCTATGTCGGCATGGAGTACGGCTGGGGGGTCTTCAAAAGCACCAACGGCGGGGCAAGCTGGCGCAACCCGCTCAGCAGCGTGTATGTCACCTCGCTCGCGATCAGCCCCACAAGCACAGCCACTATCTTCGCGGGCAGCCGCGACTACATCAGCGGCGCATCCTTCATCAATGCCGGCGGCGTCCACCGCAGCCGCGATGGCGGAGCCAGCTGGACGAAGGTTCTGACCAACTCGGCGGTATTGAGCCTGCTGATCGACCCGCGCGACCCGCGGGCGCTCTACGCCGGCACCGAGGGCGACGGGATCCTGAAGAGCATTGACGGCGGCGACACCTGGGCCGCCATAAGCGCCGGCCTGGCTCACCCGGTGGTGCCGGCCCTGGCCATGAGCCCGACCAGCAGCCAGGTGCTCTACGCCGGCACCTGGGGGGGCGGGGCCTACAAGAGCCGGGACGGCGGGGCGAGCTGGAGCCCGCTGAACGAGGGCCTCACTACCCCCTACATCCTCTCGCTCGCGGTCGACCCGCGCGACCCGGCGGTGCTCTACGCCGGCACGCAAGGCGGCGGCATCTTCAAGTACTCGGGCCCGCCGCTGCCCGGCCCCGACGAGCTGTACGCCCACGTGGTCGACGAGGCCGGCGAGCCCGTGGTCGGCGCGCGGGTCTTCCATAACGGGCGCGAGCAGCGCGACGCCCAGGGCGCCCCGCTGCTCACCGACGGCGCGGGCAACCTGGTGCTGAGCGGCGTGCGCCCCGGCGACACGCTGGTGGCCGCCGCGCTTCACCACGAGCAGCCGACGGCCCGGGCCGGGCACGCGGGCTGGGCCTACCGCATCTTCACCACCAGCCTGCAGGTGGGCGCCGACGGCGCGGTGCGCGCCCACACCGTCAGCGGCACTGCGGGCCCCCAGACCCTCACGGTGCGCCCAGGCGGACCGCTTGTCCTCTTCAACCTGCTGGTCTCGGTCGAGTGGGACGCCGACGCGAGCTACCTCGCCGAGCTGAAGGCCGGCATAGAGCAGGCCTCGGACATGCTCTTCGACATGAGCGACGGGCAGATGGCCCTCGGGTCGGTGACGATCACCGACCGCGGGATCGACTGGGGCGAGGCCGACATCCAGATCGCCACGGCCAATATGGTGCGGCCGCACGCCTTTGTGGGCGGGATCACGGCGAGCGATAAGGCCTACGTGATGCGGCTCGGGCGCGGCTGGGACGGCCGCACGGGCGCCGAGGGCTCGTGGGCCGCCGAGAGCGGCTTCCGCACCATCGCCCACGAGTTCGGCCACTACGGGCTGTACCTGCGCGACGAGTACTTCGGCTACGCGCAGCTGCCTGGGGGCGGCCTCGGCGCCGAGGTGCCCGCCGCCTGCACCGATGCGGCGACCCGCGCCCTGGCCGCGCCGGGGGCCGCCGCCAGCGTGATGGACGACCAGTACCGCACCAGCGAGCTCTCGCAGCAGGGCGTGCCGGGCCTCTGGTCGGCCTCGTGCGCCCAGACCGCCCAGTGGCAGCTCAACGGTGAGTCGGCCTGGCAGACC
>JAAXUL010000657.1 GCA_013336035.1 Chloroflexales bacterium | reverse complement strand
CTGAACATCTGGGGCTACGCCCAGTCGCTGCTGAGCGACACGCAGATCAAGAGGCGGACGCTGTTGGCCGCGCCCTTCGCCCTGGCGGCCTCGCTGGTCGCCGTGGCCCGCGAGCTGGCCGTGGCCCGGGCGGCGGGGCGGCCCTACGATCTGCTGCAGGCCCACTGGGTGCTGCCGAACGGCCCGCCGGCGGCCCTGCCCGCGGCCCTGCTCGGCACGCCCCTGGTGGTGAGCCTCCACGGCAGCGACATCTACCTGGCCGAGCGTCACTGGGCGATGGCTATGGCAGCCGCCGGGGCCTTCCGCGCCGCGGCCGGTGTGACGGCATGCAGCGGCGATCTGCGGGCGCGAGCCCTGGCCCTGGGCGCCCGCTCGGCGACGAGCTGCGTCATCCCCTATGGCGTGAACCCGCAGCAGTTCCGCCCCGACCCGGCCGCCCGCAGCGCTGTGCGCGCCGAGCTGGGCCTGCCCGAGGGCGCGCCCCTGGTGATGGGGCTCGGCCGCCTGGTGGCGAAGAAGGGCTTTGGGGTGCTGCTTGACGCCTGGCCCGCCGTGCTGCGCAGAAGCCCCGGGGCTATGCTGGCCATCGTCGGCTACGGCGACCTGCGCGAGGCCCTCGAGCGGCAGGCCATGAGCCTGGGCGTCGCCCATAGCGTGCGCTTCCCCGGCCAGCTCGAGCGGGCGCGAGCCGCGGCCTATGTGGCGGCCGCCGATGTGTTTGCCCTGCCGATTGTGCGCGAAGGCGTCGACGGGCTGCCAAATGTGCTGCTCGAGGCCATGGGCGCCGGGCGGCCCGTGGTGGCCTCGCGCGTGGCCGGCGTGCCCGATGTGGTGGACGACGGCGTCCACGGGCTGATCGTGCCCGAGCGCGAACCGGCGGCCCTCGCCGGGGCCATCGTGCGCCTGATCGGCGACCCGGCTCTGGCGGCGCGACTCGGCGCGGCGGCCCGCGCCCGGGTTGAGCACGAGCTGACCTGGGAGCGCGCGGCCGAGCGCTTCGAGGCCGTCTTTGCGGCGGCCGCCGGCCGAACACACCATGGCTGAGCAGCGAACTCGACCAGGATGGGCCGCGCCTCTGGTGTGCCTGGCGCTCTTCGCCGCGGCGCTGCTGGCGCGACTCTATCGCCTGGACGCCCAGAGCCTCTGGCTGGACGAGGGCAGCAGCTGGGAGCTGAGCCGCGCCGGGTGGGCCTATCTCGCCGGTGAGCTGCTGAGCCCGAGCTCGGCCTACCCGCTCTACCACCTGATGCTCAAGGGCTGGATGGCCCTCTTCGGCGATAGCGAGGCGGCGCTGCGGCTGCCGTCCGCCCTCGCCGGGGCCCTGGCCGTGCCGGCGGTGTATCTGGCGGCGAGCGAGCTAGAGCGGCTGGGCCCGCTGCGCAGGCGAGAGGGGAGCCAGGCCGTGAACGCTCCCTCGCCTGTGGCCGCAGGCCAGGGGAGAGAGGGCTGGGGGGTGAGGGCCTGGCTCGGCAACAGGCCCTTGACGTGGCCCCAGATCTCGTGGTACGGCCTGGCGGCGGCCCTGCCTGTCCTGGCCGGGCCGTACGCGATCTGGTACAGCCAGGAGGCGAAGGTCTACAGCATGCTGCTGCTGGCCTCGGCCCTGGCCATCTGGGCGCTGGCGCGGGCGCTGCGGACGGGGGCGCGGGCGGACTGGGCGGTGGCCCTGGCCCTGGCCCTCGTTGCGCTGTTCGTGCACCGGCTGGCGGCGCTGCTGCTGGCGGCGGGCGTGTGGGCCGTGGCCGCTATCCTGATCACCTCGTCGCCCCGCCGGGGCCGTGGCTGGCTCGCCGCGGCCCTGGCCGCGCTGCTCTCGGCCGGCCTGGTGGCGGCGATGGTGGGCGGGCTGGGCGGCGAGCAGGTGGCGGGGCGCGCGGCCGCCGGCGCGGGCATCCCGGCGGGGCCGGCGCTGGCCCTCGGCCTGACCTTCGTACGCTTCAGCCTTGACCGCTGGCCGGGCGACGTGCCCTGGTGGTGGCTGGCGCCCTGGGCCCTGCTGGCCGCCTGGGGCCTGGCCCGGGCCCTGAGCGACCTGCGAGAGCGTGCGACCCGCCCTCGCGCCCTGCTGCTGCTGACCCTCCTGGCGGTGCCCCTGGCTCTGTTCCTCGCCCAGCTTGCGCTCACCAGGCTGTACGAGGCGCGCTACCTGACCGTCGTCTACCCGGCGTGGGCGCTGCTCCTCGCGTACCCTATGGCCGCTAGCCAGCGGACGGCCGCAGACCGTCGGCCGCAGACCGCTGCCTTCGCTGTGAGCATCGCCGCCGCGCTTGTAGCAGGTGGGCTGGCGCTGTTCCAGCCGACCTTCGGGCTGTTCTCGGGCGACCCCGTCAAAGAGCAGTACCGTGAGGCCGTCGCCGAGCTGGCGGCGCGGGTGCAGCCAGATGACGCTGTGGTTGTGCACCCCTCGTACCTGCGCCCGCTCTACGCCTACTATATGGGCCGGCTCACGGCCGACCCGGCGCCGGAGCCGATCGTCTTCGGCGACTTCTGGCAGGGCGAGACCGACTATGGGCAGCGCGAGTGGGATATCGAGCGGCACGCGAAGCTGGCCGGCTACACGCGCAGCTTTCTGCTGATCGCGCCCGACCACGCCCGCACGGTTGACCGGCCCCTGTCCGGCGACGAGTATGGGCTGGTGGGCAACTTCTGGGCCTACAGTCGCGAGCAGCGGACCTGGCCGTGCGGGATCTGGCGCTACAATGGCGCCCACCTGCTCTGCCAGGAGGCGCCGGAGCCCTACTACACCGGCGCCCCCGCGCCCGAGCCGGCGACTCGCGCCACTACGACCTTTGGGGACAACCTGCGGCTCCTCGGCTACACGCTCAAGGCTGCGACGCCCGCCGGGCCGGGTGTCTACCGCGCCGGCGGGAGCCTGCCGATCAGCCTGTTCTGGGATGTTGGCGTGACGCCGACGACCGACTACAGCTTCTTCCTACATCTCTGCCAGCAGTGTGACGTGCCGCCGGCGGCGAGCGAGGATGGCCCGCCCCTCGAGGGCTATCTGCCCACAAGCACCTGGCTGCCCGGCAAGCCGGCCCGCGACGACAGGGCCATCGCCCTGCCCAGCGACCTACCGCCCGGGCGCTACACGCTGCTGCTCGGCGTCTACGATCCTGCTGTCCCTTCGCTGGCCGGGCGACTGCGGGCGACTGGCGGAAAGGCACAGGGCGATGACCGGCTCGTGCTGGGGACGGTGGAGATTGTGCCCGCCGATAACCCGGCGGGAAGTATTGCACACCCATGAGCTCTATATCCCAGCTTCGCCGCCACTGGCCGCTCCTGCTCGCGCTGGGTGTCGGGCTGGCCCTACGCCTGGCCCTGTGGGGCGCCCTGCCGCGCCTGGGCCTGATCTCGGACGAGGCCGAGTACCTGGCCTCGGCCGACTGGCTGGCCAACGGGCGGGGCTTCGCTTGGCACACCCTATATCTCTGGACGCGGGCGCCCCTCTACCCGCTGTTTCTGGCGGGGCATATCGCCATCTTCGGGCGGGCCCTCGAGCCGATCTTTGTCACCCAGACCATCCTCAGCCTGGTCAATGTGGCCCTGACCTACGCCCTCACGCTTCAGCTGACGGGCGGCTCGCGGCGGGCGGCGGGGGCGGCGGCGCTGCTGACGGCGGCCTACCTGCCCCTGGCCAGCTACGCGCAACTGCTGCTCAGCGAGACCCTATTCGTCACGCTGCTGCTGGGCGCGGCTGTCGCCCTTGGGGCGGCGCCGCGCGTCGCGCATGGCGCATTGCGTAGCCTGGCCTTCTTCATCGTCGCAGGGGCGCTGCTGGGGCTTGCCACGCTTACCCGCGGGCTGACGCTCGGGTTTCTGCCCGTCGCGGCCATATGGGCCTGGTGGGCGTCGGGGCGGCGCCTGGGGCCCGCGCTGGCGCTGGCGCTGACCGCTGGCCTCACCGTCGCCCCCTGGTCGCTCTACGCGACGCGCGCCTACGGCGGGCCGATCGTGGTCGATACGACCGGGGCCTTCAACCTGGCGCTGGGGGCGCGCACGGCCTACGACGGCGGGCGCAGCGACGAGCCGACGCGCAGCTTTGTGCTGGCCCTGCTCGACCCCGTGCTGAGCCAGGAGCAGCGGCGCGAGCTGCTGGCCGGGCGGCGCGACGCGGATGGGGCGCTGACACGCGCCCCGGCCTGCCTCTACGCCGCGGGCGACGCCGGGCTGATGGCCGCCCTCGCGCGGGCGCCCGCCCTGACCCAGGCCGACCGGCAGCGGCTCCTGTCCGCCGAGGCGATGTGTCTGTTGCGGGCCAGGCCCCTGGCCTTCGCCGCGAAGAGCCTGACCGAGCTGGTGGACCTGTTTCAGATCAACTACACGGGCGACGAGCGGCTGAGCAAGGGCTTCGCGCTCGGCCGGCTGCCGCCATGGTACGTGGCCGCCCTCTTCCTGCTCGACGATACGCTCTATGTGCTGGCCCTGCCCCTGGCCGTGCTCGGCTGGGCGCTGCTCAGGTCGCAAGCGGCTAAGGCCCGCACCGCCCCCTCTCCCGCTATGCAGGAGAGGGGGAGCGCGCCAATCTACGCGAGCGGGGCCCTGCTGGCCCTAGTCGGCCTGTGGCTGCTCTACAACCTGGCGGCGGCGCCGCTACTGTTCGCGATCAACCGCTTTCGGGTGCCGCTGATGCCGTTCGCCTTCGCGCTGGCGGGCGCGGCCCTGGCCGGGCTGCCGCGGCTGGCGCCGGCCCTGCGCACGCGCTACGGGGCGGCCTGCGCTACCCTGGCGGGCCTGCTGTTTATGCTCGCCGCGTCGCCCTACGCCTACCTGGAGCCGCGGACGCCAGGGCAGGCCTCGCGCTGGGCCTCGTACCTTGGCCCCTACCCGTCGAGCCTGGAGAGCGCGCTACGGGCCCTGGCCGCCCGCGAGGGCTACCTGCGTGAGCAGGAGCTGGCCGCGGCCCTCGGCGCCGGGGACACAGGCGCGGCCCGCGCCGCCCTCGCCGCGCCCGGCCTGCCGGCCCACGCCGCCGCCGTGGGCGCGCCGCTCCTCGATGGGCTGGAGGGTCGCCCCGCCGCGGGCCTGGACCGGCTCGCCAGCGCGCCGACGCGGCCCCTGGAGCAATGGCAG
>JAAXUL010000656.1 GCA_013336035.1 Chloroflexales bacterium | reverse complement strand
GGCTCGCCAAGGTAGGCCTCGGCGTCGGCCTTGAGCTTCTGCAGCACCATGGCCGAGACCTCGGGCGGGGCGTAGTCTTTGCCGCCCATGGTCACGCGCACATCGCCGTTGGGGGCGCCGCTCAGCTTATAGGAAACCAGGCTGACGTCCTTCTGGACCACCTGCTCGCTAAACTTGCGCCCGATGAAGCGCTTGGCCGAGAAGACCGTATTCTCGGGGTTGGTCACGGCCTGGCGGCGGGCCACCTGGCCGACCATGCGCTCGCCGGCCTTATTCATCGCCACCACCGACGGCGTCAGGCGCGAGCCCTCGGCGTTGGGTATCACCACTGGCTCGCCGCCCTCAACGACGGCGACAACAGAGTTAGTAGTCCCGAGATCGATCCCGATAACTTTAGGCATACGCCAGATACTCCTGCGCTCACATAAACTACGGCCCTAGCCTCGTCCAACCTTCACCATGCTTGGCCTGAGCACCCGATCGCCCAGCTTATAGCCCCGCTGCAGCTCGGCGACAACCTTGCCGTCCTGGCCATCGGCCTCCTCGTAGAGGACAGCCTCGTGCAGGTTGGGGTCGAAGTCATTGCCGAGGGCCTCGATCGCTTTGACGCCCTCGCTCTCGAAAATGGTGCGCAGCTTATGGGCGATCAGCTGGGTGCCACCCCACCACGCGCTTTCGGCGATCTCAGGGGGGATGTTCGCGATGGCCCGCTCGAAGTCGTCCATCACGGGCAGCAGCTTCAACACCAGGGCCGAGCTCGCGCTACGGATCAGCTCCGAGCGCTCGATCTCGGCGCGGCGCTTAAAGTTCTTATAGTCGGCGGTGGCCCGTAGCCACTGGTCTTTGTACTCGGCGGCCTCGGCCTCGGCCTTGGCCAGCTTTGCCTGCAGCTCGGCGACGAAGTCGCCATCAGGTGCCTCGGCCGCCTGGTCAACAGTGTTCTGCTCTTCGCTCATAGTCTCCTCGGTAAGATCAGCTGGTCTCAGGCCCCGGGCGAATCGGGGGCGCGGTTCTCAGCATTGTAGAGCTCGGCCAGCAGGTCGCTCATCAGTGACGAGATGTAGCGCACGGTCGAGATCGAGCGCGGGTAGGCCATGCGCGTCGGCCCGATGATGCCGAGCACGCCCACTACCGCGCGATCCACGCCGTAGCGGGCCAGCACGACACTGTACTCGCGCATCTCATCGTCGCTGTTCTCGCCGCCGATGATCACCTGCACGCCGTTCGATGCCAGGGCCTGGGGGATCAGGGGCCCCAGGCCCCGCCCACTCTTCAGGATCTCGAGGGCGCGGCGCATCCGCTCGACGGAGCGCTCGGCGTCCTCGCGGGCCAGGGCCGGGATGAACTCGGGCTGGCTCAGCATCTCGATCAGCCCATCGCTGTAGATCTGCTCCTGGGCCTGCTCCTCGAACGTCTGCATAGACCTGACGATGATCTCGAGCACGCTGCGCTCGAAGTCGCCGAAACAGGGCTGGGCCTGCTGGTCCTCGCGGGCGACTAGCTCCTCGACCCCGCTGAGCGTCAGGTCGGCCAGGAGATCGCTCAGGCGGGCCGCGCAGCGACGCAGGTCATCGGGCGAGCGCACGGCGTCAAGCGAGAAGGTCTGCTGCCTGACGATCCCGCCGTGGAAGACTAGCACCGCCAGGGCTACGGTCTCGTGGATCGCGATCAGCTCGAGGTGCCGGAAACGCAGCCGCTCGGCGGTGCGCGGCGGGGTCACCACCGAGGCGTTCTGGGCCGTGCGCGCCAGCACCGCGCCGGCCAGCTGGATCCACTGGTCGAGCTCGCCGCGCACCTGGTAGAACTGGTGGCGGATCATGCGCTGCTCGGGCAGCGAGAGAGACGTGCGCTCCATCAGGTTCTCGACAAAGAACCTGTAGCCGGCATCGGTCGGCAGGCGCCCGGCCGACGTATGCATGTGGGTGAGGTAGCCCAGATCCTCCAGGGCGGCCAGCTCGTTGCGCACCGTGGCCGGCGAGACGTTGAGCCGGTACTTGCGCACCAGTGTCTCTGAGGCTACAGGAGTGGCCGACTCGACAAATTCCTGGATGACCAGCTTTAGGATGCTCTGCCGCCGCTCCGTCAGACCCGCCGACATACGTGCCGTCCTACTAAGGGCGCGGGGGCTGCCCCGCCACGCCATCACCACCCTACGCTCCTATGACCACATCTTAGCACTCAAGCGCAACGAGTGCTAAGGCCGCGAGCTAAAGGATTGGCGTGCACTGTGTGCACGCCAATCGGCATTGTACCACGATCCGCCCTTTGCTGTCTACCCGGTGCGCGCCGCCGCCTCGAGCAGCTTGAGAATGCGCGGCACCATGGTCGCCGGGTTCTGGTGCAGCCCCTCGATCAGCAGGGCGTTATCGTAGAGCTGCTCGAGCGCCGCCGCCACCACCGGATCGTCGGCGTTCGCCTCGACCCGCCGCGCCAGCGCGGCCACCAGCCCGTGGCTCGGGTTCAGCTCCATGATCCGCGGGCTCTGCTCGGCCTCGCGGCCCAGCAGCTGCTGGATGCGCTGCATCTCGCGGCCCATGCTGTCGTCGCTCACTAGGCGCGCCGGGCTGTCGCGCAGCACCTTCGAGGCCCGCACCTCCTTGACCTTGTCGCCAAGGGTCGCCGCCGCCTGCTCGGCCAGCCGCGCGAACTGCTCGTCGCTGACCTGCGATGCCGCGGCCTCGACCTCGCCGGGCAGGTCGAGCTCGGCCTCGTCGATGTTGCGCAGCTTCAGCCCCTCGTAGTCGCGCAGGCCCGAGAGCATAAAGCCGTCCATCAGGTCGGTCAGCAGCAGCACCTCGATCCCGCGCGCTGCAAGCGGGTCCAGGTGCGGGCTGGTGCGGGCCGCCTCGAGGCTCGAGGCCAGCACGTAGTAGATCTCGCTCTGCCCATCGACGATGCGGCTCTTGTACTGGCCTAGGGTCACCAGCTCGTCGCCGCCGCGCGTGGTGTGGAAGCGCAGCAGCTTCAGCAGGTCGGCGCGGCCCTCGTAGTCGGTCGCCACGCCCTCTTTGATGAAGACCCCGAACTCTTCCCAGAACGCGGCGAACTGCTCGGGCTTCTGATCGGCCAGCTCGTTCAGCTCGCGGTGCAGGCGGCCCGTCAGGGTCTTCTTGATGCGCTGCAGCACCGGTGAGCTCTGCACGCTCTCGCGCGAGACGTTCAGGGGCAGGTCCTCGCTGTCGACCACGCCCTCGATGAAGCGGAAGTAGGCCGGCAGCAGCTCTTTGACCTCGTCGAGGATCAGCACTTTGCGCGAGTAGAGCTTGATCTTGCCCTCGATCCGCCGCTCTATCAGGCCGCGCTCGCGCTTCGCCGGCACAAACAGCACGCTGTGCAGATCCACCGGCACGTCGGTCGAGAGGTGCAGGTGCAGCAGGGGCTCGTCGGCGTCGAGGGTCAGCTGCCGGTAGAGGTTCTTGTACTCGTCGGCCTCGACCTCGCGGGGGGCGCGCCGCCAGAGGGCCTTGCGCTGGTTGATCTGGCGCTCGCCGCTGTAGATCGGGAAGGCCACGAAGTCGGAGTGCTTCTTGACGATCTGCTCGATCCGCCAGCCGCTCGCGAACTCGGCGGCGTCCTCCTTCAGGTGCAGCGTCACCGTCGTGCCGCGGCCCTCGCGCTCGGCTGGGCCGGCGACGTAGCTGTCGCCGCCTGTGCTCTCCCACATAGCCGCCTCGACGCCGGGGCGGTACGAGCGCGAGACGACCGTGACCTTGTCGGCGACCATGAAGACCGAGTAGAAGCCCACGCCGAACTGGCCGATGATCTCGCTGGCCGCGGCCTTGTTGCCCTCCTTGGTCTGCTGCACAAAGGCCCTGGCGCTCGACTGGGCGATCGTGCCCAGATGCTCGACCAGCTCGTCGAGGGTCATGCCGGTGCCCGTGTCTCTGATCGTCACGGTGCGCTGCTCGCTGTCAGCCTCAACCCAGATCGCTAGCTCGACCTCGGGGTCGAGCGCCTCGCGGTTCGTGAGCATCTCGAACTGGATGCGGTTGAGGGCGTCGGAGGCGTTCGAGATCAGCTCGCGCAGGAAGATCTCGCGGTCGGTGTAGAGCGAGTGGGCCAGGATGTGCAGCACCTGCTGCACCTCGGCCTTGAAGGTGTGCGCCTCAGGCGCATGCTCGGTGGTCGGCTCTGTGGACATAGACAACTCCTCACCATAGGGCGTACGGCTTGTGCTACAGGCAATCTATCCGTGAATCTAGCACCGTGGTGTTAGAAGCATGTTAGAGCCGCGCTAGTGAAATGCATGCGGCTCGGCCGAAAGACGGAGCGCCCGGGCATTGACAAGGTCGCAGGCCCTGTGATATCCTTGCGCCAATACGTCATACGCATATTGTAACGGAACGGAAGGAGCAGGCCAGGTGATCATCGCTGTCAATAACACGACCGTCGGCGCTGCCGACGCGGGCTACCAGGCCCGGGCCATGCTCATCGCCCGCGCCTTCGGTAAGGGGATCCCCCTACCCATGTTCCGCTTGCTCAGGAGCTGACACCGCTCCGCTAGACGAGCA
This sequence comes from Chloroflexales bacterium, assembly GCA_013336035.1. Taxonomy (GTDB): domain Bacteria; phylum Chloroflexota; class Chloroflexia; order Chloroflexales; family Chloroflexaceae; genus CAIWXH01. The sequence goes on along the minus strand of JAAXUL010000656.1, from coordinate 562 downwards.
AGAGGCTGTGGGTAGCTGAGAAAGCGCCCACAGCCTCTTCTTTGTATAAGGGGCCGTGGCGCGCAGCGCCCACGGCCCTTTGCTATGGGCACGCCCCCCCGGGCGCCGCGACGGCACTGTACGCAAGATGATGGGACAGCCGCAACGACCAGTAAGGAGCCCGAGATGATATTGCTCAACCAAGCAGCTGAGACCACGCGCACGCCGCCGGACGCACGTCAGCCGCAGCAGCCTGCGGCTCACCGCACCCGTGAGGGGAGGCCAACCGTGATCATCTTAGAGCGCGACGGCTCGCTGCACCACTACCCGCCAGGGCGCCCCCCCGAGGCGAGGCGGCAGGCCCAGATAGATATCCACGAGGGGCAGGCGCAGCCGAAGATCATCGAGCGCATCCTTGACTTCACCTTCGATGTCCTGGGCATCAGTAACCTGGAGGTGCGCGTCCATGAGCACCCGAAGCGCTGAGGCCAGTCTGAGCGAGCCCGAGGCCCCACCCAGCCGCCCCGAGCGCGTCACCGGCATGGTGCTGCGCGCCCAGAGCGGCTTCTTCTGGGTCCAGACC
>JAAXUL010001479.1 GCA_013336035.1 Chloroflexales bacterium | reverse complement strand
ATGGAGCTAAAGTACGGCGGCGGCGCCCTCGAGGACAAAGAGGCCGACGAGTGGCAGTACGTCGTCAACCGCGAGCTGCAGCGCCTCGCCGCCCAGGTGCGCGAGCAGATCGCGACAAGCAGGGGCGCCTAGGCCACGTCCCCCACCCGGGTGACCACCGTATGGGCGAAGCCCAGCACGCGGTAGGTCGCGCTGACGGTGAGGCTGTAGGGCCCCCGCGGGAAGACGCCCAGGGGGATCTCGGCCTCGAAGGCCTCGCCGTCAGTGGTGATGCTGCCTTTGGCGCTGCCAGCCTCGAGGTCGAAGATGATGCTGACCGGGCGCGCCCCGAGCCCGTAGCTCCAGCTCAGGCCCGCGTAGTATGGCCCGAAGCCGCTCACCTCGGTCAGGCGGGTGGCCCGCACCGGCGCCGGCAGCACGGTGGTTTTGACGATCCACAGCGCGGCCGCCACCCACACCCCGTACGTCAACCACCGGCGCGCCCGTTTCCCATCCATAGTCTGCCCCTTCCACGTCTACCGAAGCCCTACGCATACGGGCCGGGCAGGGTGATCCGGCGGCGCTCGGGGTCGGCCTGCTGGCGGTAGATAGTGATCACATGGCCGACAATGCTCACCAGCGCGGCCCCCGTCTCGTCGACGATCGTGCGGGCCAGCGACTCCTTCAGCTCTTTGTGCTCGAGCAGGCGCACCTTGATCAGCTCGTGGGCGTCAAGCTCGCGGCCGGCCTTCTCGAGCAGCTCGGGCGTGAGGCCCTGCTTGCCCAGGAAGACGGTCGGCTTGAGCGGGTTGGCCAGCCTGCGCAGATAGCTGCGCTGCGCTTTGGTGATCTCAGCCATCGAGGCGATTTCCTTCAGAGTGACCGTAGCCAGGGTCGGGCTAGCGGCTATGAGCAGATCAGCTGTCAGCGGCGCCGGTCAGCCCGCTGGTCGGCGGGGGTGGGCCGCTGATCGTAGCGCCCCCGCAGGTCGTTGAAGCGCACGGTCAGCACATCGCGCAGATTGCGCAGCGAGTCGCGCACGGGGCTGACCTTGGTCTCGCTGCCGTAGTGCCAGCGGACTGGCACCTCGACGATACGATAGCCGGCCTTGCGCGCCAGGAAGAGCAGCTCGACATCGTAGGCGGTGACGGCCGCGCCCTCGACCAGCGGGGCGTCGTCGCCATAGATACGGGCGCGCCGGAAGAGCTCATAGGCCACCAGGCGCGGCATGGCCTTAAAGCCGCACTGGGTGTCGTTGATGCCGCGCAGGGCCAGCAGGTGGATGACACCGTTGAAGACGCGGCCCATGACGTGGCGGTACCACGGCTCGCCCTCGCGGCTAGCGCCGGCCCCCTCGCGCGAGCCGATCACCACATCGGCGCCGGCGCTGAGCGGCGCCGCAAGCTTCGGCCACTCCTCGATCGGCACGGCCAAGTCGGCGTCGCAGAGCAGCACATACGTGCCGCGGGCCGCCAGGGCCCCCGCCCGCACGGCGAAGCCCTTGCCGCGGTGGTCGCACCGCAGCACCTGCACGCCCGGCTGGGCCGCGGCGACCGATGCCGTCTCGTCGCTGCTGCCGTCGTCGACCACCAGGATCTCGGTGGCGAAGGGCTGGTCGGCAAGGTAGGCGGCGATGCGAGTCAGGGTCAGGGGCAGGCGCCGCGCCTCATTATAGGCCGGGATGACAATCGAGAGATAGAGTGGATCGTCGGGCACGGTCATACCTCTGTTGGAGCGACGCCTAGACCAAGGGAAGCAGCGAACTGCTCCGCGTCTACGGTTGGGCCACGGTTACCCCGGCGTTTCCGGATAAAGAGAGGCAGGGCTCGCAGGGCGGCGAGCTGGCCACGCAGCCGGGCCCGGGCCGCCGGCTCGCGGCTATGGCGCAGGCTGTGCAGGGCGAAGCCGAGCTGCGAGGCCACGAGGCGGGGCCAGTGGCGCCGGGCCAGGGGGCCGGGCATATTCTTCGCCCA
>JAAXUL010000655.1 GCA_013336035.1 Chloroflexales bacterium | reverse complement strand
CGAGCCGAGCTGGTCGCCGCGAGCATGGGCGCTGTCGCGGCAGAGGGCTGAGGGCGAGAGAAATCCTATGCGCAAGCCAGAGTCCACCCCCGGGGCGCCACGCGCGACCCTCAGCCCTCGGCCCTCAGCCCTCAGCCTTCTCAGACGGCAGCCGTACCTCTTCGCGCTGCTGCTGCTCGCCATCGCCGTGGCCATGACCTACGCGCTGCAGCCCAACTTCTTCCGCCCCGCCGCCCTGAGCGGCAACCTGCGCACTTACCTGCCGCTGATGCTGCTGGCGGCGGGCCAGACGGTCGTGGTGATCGCCGGCGGCGTGGACCTGTCGGTCGGCGCGATCGTCTCTCTGGCCAATGTCGTGATCGTCAGCGCCCTGGGCGGCGCCGAGGCGGGCCCGGGCCAGGTGGCGGCGGCGGTGGCGCTCGGGCTGGGGGCGGGCGCCCTGGCCGGCGCCCTGAACGGCGTGTGCGTGGCCTACCTGCGCTTCCAGCCGATCATCACCACCTTCGCCACCAGCTTCATCTTCAACGGCGCGGCCCTCTGGATCCTGCCCAGCCCCGGCGGGAGCGCCCCGCCCGCCATCCAGTCGGCCTACGCATCGCGCCCCCTCGGCATCCCCCTTGCGGTGTGGGTGGCCCTGGCCCTGCTGCTGCTCTGGGCTCTTGTGCACCAGACACGCTACGCCCGCTACCTCTACGCTGTCGGCGGGAACGCGCTGGCCGCCTACACCACGGGCGTGCCCGTGCCCCTGGTGCGGCTGAGCAGCTACGTCGTCTCGGGCCTGCTGGCGGCCGGCGCCGGCCTGGCCCTCGTGCTGAGCACCGGCACGGCCGACCCGCTGATCGGCGAGCCGATGACCCTCAGCTCCATCGTGGCCGTGGTCCTGGGCGGCACGCGGCTCAGCGGCGGCCAGGGCGGGCTGCTCGGCACGATCCTGGGCGTCTACATCCTCGGCTTCATCCGCACCATCATCTCCTTCGCCGGGGTGCCGAGCTGGTGGCAGACCCTGGTGGACGGGCTGATCGTCATGCTGGTGCTCGCCGGGCCGGGGCTCGTCGCCCTGCTGCGCGGCCGGCGCGCGCCGTAGCGGAGAGTCCTTATGCGACGGATCACGATCTCGCCGCCCCTGGTCGCCCTGCTGCTGGCCCTCGGGCTCTTCGCTCTCGGGGGCGTGCTGCGGCCGGGCTTCGCCAGCCCCGCGCTGGCGGTCAACATCCTGCGCCTGAGCGCCTTCCTCGGCATCGTCGCGGCGGGCCAGACCCTGGTGATCATCAGCGGGGGCGAGGGCATTGACCTGTCGGTGGGCGCGGTGATCACCCTGAGCGCCGTGCTGATCTACCGGCTCACCGGCGGCAGCGACGCCCTGACCCTGCCGGCCCTCGCCCTCGCCCTCGCCTGCGGCGCCGGGGTGGGCGCCCTCAATGGGCTGGGCGTCACGCTGCTGCGCATCCCCCCGCTAGTGATGACCCTGGGCATGACCGGCGTCGTCCAGGGCCTGATCCTCTCCTTCACCCAGGGCAAGATGATCGGGGCCACCCCGCGCGTGCTCGGCGCCCTGGTGAGCCGGCCCCTGCTGCTCGGCATCCCCGGGGTGGTGCCGATCTGGCTGCTGCTGGGCGCGGCGATGTGGCTGCTGCTCGAGCGCACCGCCTACGGCAAGCGGCTCTTCGCGATCGGCGTCAACCGCACCACGGCGCGCCTCTCCGGGGTGCCGGTGCCGGCGATGGTGGCCCTGACCTATACCCTGAGCGGCCTGCTCGCGGCCCTGGCCGGCGCTATGCTGCTCGGCTACACCCAGAACGTCTTTATCAGGCTCGGCGCGGCCTACACACTGCCCTCGGTGGCGGCGGTGGTGGTCGGCGGCACCCTGCTCGCGGGCGGCCACGGCAGCTACTGGGGCACCATGGCCGGCGCCCTGGTGCTCACGCTGCTCACCAGCCTGCTCACCAGCCTGCAGCTCCCCGAGTCGGCCCGCCTGATCATCTACGGCGCCACGCTGCTCTTGCTGCTCTCGGTCTACGGGCGGCAGCGGGGCCTGCGCCAGTAGGGCGCGAGACCGCAGACCAGCGATCAGAGACAGGAGATAATTATGAGCGATAGTGACACCCCTACCATCCCGGTGCTGCGGGTCGGCTTCCTGGGCAGCGGCTTCATCGCCGACTTCCACCTCCAGGCCATGCTCGGCGTGCGCAACGTGCGGGTCGCCGGCGTCTACAGCCGGACCCCGGCCAACGCCGCCGCCTTCGCCGAGCGCGCGAGCGCCGCCGGGCTCGGCCCGTGCCGGGCCTACGAGTCCCTGGAGGCTATGGCGGCCTCCGGCGAGATCGACGCGGTCTGGATCCTCGGGCCGAACGACACCCGCGTCGAGGCGATGCAGACGATCCATGCGGTGGTGACCAGCGGGCGCGGCGGGCTGCTGGGCGTCGCCTGCGAGAAGCCCCTGGCCCGCAACCTGGCCGAGGCCCGCGAGGTGCTGCGCCTGGCCGAGGCGGCCGGGCTCAACCACGGCTACCTCGAGAACCAGGTCTTCTCGACGGCGGTGCAGCGCGGCAAAGAGATCATCTGGCGGCGCGGCGTGCCCGGGGGCGGGCGGCCCTACCTGGCCCGCGCCTCCGAGGAGCACAGCGGCCCCCACCGGCCATGGTTCTGGCAGGGCGAGCGCCAGGGCGGCGGCGTGCTCTCCGATATGATGTGCCACAGCGTCGAGGTGGCCCGCTTTCTGCTCACGCCGCCCGGGGCGGAGCGCGCGAGCCTGCGCCTCGTGAGCGCCAGCGCCACCGTCGCTAACCTGAAGTGGACGCGGCCGGCGTACGTCGAGCGCCTCAGGCAGATGATGGGCCCCGAGGTGGACTATAGCCGCCGGCCCGCCGAGGACTTCGCGCGCGGGGTGCTGGTGCTCGAGGACGACCAGGGCCAGAAGGCTATGATCGAGGCCAGCACCTCGTGGGCCTACGTCGGGCCGGGCCTGCGCATCCAGATCGAGCTGCTCGGCCCCGAGTACTCGCTCGAGCTGAACACGCTGAGCACCGGCCTCAAGGTGTTCCTGTCCCGCGAGCTCAACGAGTCCACCGGCGAGGATCTGCTCGAGAAGCAGAACGCCGAGCAGGGCCTGATGCCCGTGCTCGATGACGAGGCCGGCATCTACGGCTACACGCTCGAGGACCGCCACATGGTGGAGTGCTTCCGCACCGGCAGGCGCCCGCTCGAGACCTTCCACGACGGCGTGGCCGTGGTCGAGATGCTGATGGCCCTCTACCGCTCGGCCGAGCTGGAGCGCACCCTCTACCTGGCCGACGTCGACCTGGAGGCCTACATCCCGCCGGTGGCGCGCGGCGAGTACCGGGGCTGAGCCGCGCAGCGGCACGCTCCTTGCAGCAGTAACCCCACGTCTAGCCCGGGTCGCTCGCGTCGCTCGCGCCCTGGATCAGCGAGGTGTCACCGTGGGAGCTGCGCTTGTGTTCGCCGGGCCGCGCCAGATCGGGTTTGCCGAGGAGGGCGAGCCGCCGCTCGACGCCGGCGAGGTGCGGCTGCGCACGCTGTTCTCGGGGATCAGCGCCGGGACAGAGCTCACGGCCTATCGTGGGACCAACCCCTATCTGCATAAGCGCTGGGACAGCGCCCGCCGCCTGTTTGTGGCCGGCGACGAGGTCGGGCCAGCCTACCCGCTCGTGGGCTGGGGCTACGAGGAGGTCGGCGAGATCAGCGAGGTCGGCGCGGGCGTGGGCGACCTCGCCGTCGGCCAACGCGTCTACGGGGTCTGGGGGCACCGGTCGCACCGGGTTGTCAGCGCGGACTACGCCCGGGCGCGTCTGCTGGCGCCGCGGGCCGATCCGCTGGTCGGCATCTTCTCGAACATCGGCGCGATCGCTCTCAACGGCATCCTCGACGCGCAGATCAACCTTGGCGAGACGGTCGCCGTGTTCGGCCTGGGCGTGGTGGGGCAGCTGGTCGCGCAGCTCGCCCGGCTCTCGGGCGCGCGGGTGCTCGCCGTCGATCTGCTGCCCGTGTGGCGCGAGCTTGCGCGGCGCCTGGCGGGCGCCGTCGCCCTCGACGGCCCAGGGGCCGCCGAGCAGATTAAGGCCCTCACCGGCGGGCGCGGCGCCGACCTGTGCATCGAGGCCTCCGGCTCCACCGCCGCCCTGCACGAGGCGATCCGGGCCTGCGCCTACTCGGCGCGGGTGGTCGCCATGGGCTTCTTCCAGGGCGAGGCCCGCCAGCTCTTCCTCGGCGAGGAGTTCCACCATAGCCGCATCGCCCTGGTCTGCTCGCAGATCTCAGGGGTCAGCCCGGCCCTCCAGCATCGCTGGGACCGGCCGCGCCTGACGACCACCTTCATGGAGCTGGCGGCCGAGGGGCGGCTCGAGCTGCTGCCGCTGGTCTCGCACGTGCGGCCGTTCGCCGAGGCCGCCTCGCTCTTCGAGCAGATCGACCAGCGGCCCGACGAGGTGCTGCAGGCGGTGCTCAGCTTTAGCGCGGCGGAGGGCGAATGAGGCTCGCGTGCCAGGAGCATCTGCTGCCAGGCGATACGCTCGAGCAGAGGTGGGCCTTCTGCCAGGCCGCCGGCTTTGATGGCATCGAGCTGCTCGGCCGGGGCGGCCTCGCCTTCCGCGAGCGCCTGCCCGAGCTGCGCGCCGCCCGCGCCGCCGGCGTGGTTATGCCCTCGGTGTGCGTGCAGATGGACCACTTCATCGGCGACTTCGACCGCGCGCGGCGCCAGGACGCGATCGAGAATATGCGCTCACTGCTCGCGGTGATCGCCGAGGCCGGCGGCTACGGCGCGATCACCCCGGCGGCCTACGGCATGTTCTCGCGCCGGCTGCCGCCCTTCGAGCCGCCCCGTGGCCCCGAGGAGGACCGCGCGGTGCTGCTCGAGGGGCTGCACGCCCTCGGCGACCACGCCGCGCGCGAGGGCGTGCTGGTGCTGCTCGAGCCGCTCAACCGCTACGAGGACCATATGGTGAACACCCTGGAGCAGGCGGCCGGGCTGTGCGCGGCGGTGGGGCTGCCGTCGGTGCGCGTGATGGCCGACCTGTACCACATGAACATCGAGGAGCGCGACACCCCCGCCCGCACAAGCGCGGCGGGGGTG
>JAAXUL010001478.1 GCA_013336035.1 Chloroflexales bacterium | reverse complement strand
GGAGCGTTGCCAGGAGGCTCTTCAGAAAGGGATAGTAGACGCTTTCGAGAGTCAATCGGGTGTCACGAATGATCCGTTGCACTTGCGTATAGTTGCTTTCGGGTTGTTCCGCCTGAAAGGCACGTATCCGTTCAGGGGGGTCAAAAAAGTGGGCTTCAGCGCGCACCCCAACCTGAGAATTGGCGTGGAGGTGCCCAGATGGGTAGGGGCAGACCTCCCCAGCGTGGGCGTTGCGCCGGCCAGAACGTGACCGTATACTCTGCCTATGCTGGACGATCTGCCACCGCTTGACCTGACGCCCGAGGATTGGGCCGCCACCCCCCCACGGGTGCAAGCGGCGTTTCGGCAGCTCCTGGCGCTGCTCGCCGAGATTCCAGCCCTCCAGGCTCGGGTGGCGGACCTGGAAGCCCGCCTCAACCAGACCTCGCGCAACTCGTCCAAGCCACCTTCCTCCGATCCGCCTTCCGCGCCACCGCCACCCGCTAAGACCCCACGGGGCAAACCCAAGGCCAAAGGCGCCCAGCCTGGGCATCCGGACCAGCAGCGCGAGCTGCTTCCCGAAGCCGAGGTGGATCAGGTGGTGCCGGTGCATCCCACCTGCTGCCCGCACTGCCACGACATGCTGCCGGCAACCTTGCCCCCGGTCTGTCTCCCCGATCGCCAGCAGGTCTGGAAGCTGCCGGAGGTTCGGCCGCTGGTGATCGAATATCAGTACCTGACGGTCTGCTGCCCCGGCTGTGGGAGCCTGGCGACGGGAACCCGTCCCGTGGATGTGCCACCCGGCGCCTTTTGCCCGCGGGTCGTGGCCCTGATTGCACTGCTGCATGGGCGCTACCGCATCAGTGACCGCGAACTGGTGGCCCTGCTCCAGATGGTCTGGCAGCTGCCGATCAGCGTGGGGAGCGTGGCCCACCTGCAACAGGTGGCCAGTGCGGCCTTGGCCCCGGCCCACGTCGAGGTCCAGCAGGCGGTCGAGCAAGCGGACCACGCCAACGCTGATGAAACCAGCTGGCGCGAGGGCCCCCGCAAGCCCTGGCTGTGGGTCGCCGTCACAGCAGTCGCGACCCTCTTCATGCTCCAGTATGGGCGCGGCAAGCGCGAACTGCGGGCCTTGCTCGGCGCAACCTTCGCCGGGCTGGTGACCTCGGATCGACTGAGCGCCTACAACAGCCTGGATCCGCGGCGTCGCCAGCTGTGTTGGGCCCATCTGGTGCGCAATCTGCGCGGGCGGGCCGAGGCGGTGGGGCGCTGGCAAGCGGCGGCGACGGCCCTGCTCTGGTTGGCCGAGGAGGTGCTGGTTATCTGGGTCAGTTTCCGCGACGGACAGCTCGACCGGGCGACCATGCAGGGGATGATCCAGGCCATCCAACAGGCCATGTGGGAGATCGTGGTCGTGCAGCAGCACGAGCCACATACCCTGGGCAGCCTGTGCACCGATTTGGTGCCGCGCTGGGATGCGCTGTGGACCTTCATCCAGGTGGAGGGGGTCGAGCCGACCAATAACGCGGCCGAGCGGGCGCTGCGGCCGGCCGTGCTCTGGCGCAAGGGCTGCTACGGCACCCAGAGTGCGGGTGGAAGTCGCTTTGTGGAGCGCATGCTCACGGTCAGCGCGACGTGTCAGCAGCATGATCGTCCCCTCTTGCCCTACCTCGTGGACGCCATCACCGCGTACTGGGCAGGTTCCCCAGCCCCCAAGCTCTTGCCGTCAGGCACCCCCTGAACGGATACCGTCAACGCTGGCTGCTGCGTGGACCATTGGCTGCGATACGCCTTGAGCTCTTCCACCAGCGCGGTTTCCAGTGCTGCCTGAACCCCCGCCAGCGCATGCTGGCGCACCTGCTGGGTCACCGTCTCGGCCAGCGAGCTCTGAAACGTCGCCAACCAGATCCGCTCCACCTGGGCTTTGACCTCGGCGATCTTGGGCATATTCCCTCCCGCACGTGCCGCCAGCTCCCAC
>JAAXUL010001477.1 GCA_013336035.1 Chloroflexales bacterium | reverse complement strand
CACAGACCGGCTAATCATCACCCTGAACCCCAGCTCGGCCACAGGCGCACAGATCGCCAGCAGCCCAGCCCTGGCCGCCGACGCGCTCAGCGACGAGGCCGGCGCCGATCTGAGCTACGTGCGGCCCTTCGGCGCCGAGGCCCATGTGCTCAGCCTGGACGCCCCCCGCCCCTACGCCGAGGTCGAGGCGATTGCCCAGCGGCTCGCCGCCACGCCCGAGGTTCTCGCCGCCAGGCCGGACGCCATCCTCCTCCCGAGCAGCGAGCCCACAGACCCGGGCTACAGCGCCTTCACCTGGCACCTCTGGCCCGTCGCCGCCGGCAACTACGGCGCGAACCTGCCCCCGGCGTGGGAGATCACCACCGGCGCGCCATCGATCGTCACCGCGGTGATCGACACCGGCGGGCTGCTGGGCCACGAGGACCTGGCCGGCCGCACGCGCCCCGGCAACCCCGGCTACGACATGATCAGCAGCGCGTCGGCGGCCAACGACGGCGACGAGCGCGACCCCAACCCGAGCGACCCCGGCGACTACGTCACCGCGGCCGAGGCCCGCCCCGGCTGCGGCAGCCGCAACAGCTCGTGGCACGGCTCGCACGTCGGCGGCACGATCGGCGCCAGGGCCAATAACGGCAAAGGCACGGCCGGGATCAACTGGGGCTCGCCGCTGCTCTTTGTGCGCGCCCTCGGCAAGTGCGGCGGCTACCTCTCGGACATCGCCGACGGCATGCGCTGGGCGGCGGGCCTGCCCGTGGCCGGTCTGCCCACCAACCCGAACCCGGCCCGGGTCCTCAACCTGAGCCTCGGCGCCCCCAGCAACACCTGTGACTCATTCTTCCAGGATGCTATCAGCGCCGTCACCGCGGCGGGCGCGGTGGTCGTCGTCGCGGCGGGCAACGAGAACACCAGCGCCGCCGACGCGCAGCCCGGCAACTGCGCCGGCGTGATCACGGTCGCCGCCACAGCCCGGAACGGCGACCGCGCCTGGTACAGCAACTATGGCGCGGCGGTCGAGATCGCCGCCCCGGGCGGCGACACCAGCGTCGACAGCGCCATCTACTCGACGATCGACAGCGGCGCCCGCGGCCCCGAGGCCGACGCCTACGGCCGCTACCAGGGCACCAGCATGGCCACGCCCCACGTGGCCGGCATCGTCAGCCTGATGCTCTCGGCCAACCCGGCCCTCACCCCGTCCCAGGTGCTCCAGATCTTGCAGTCCACCGCCGCCCCCTTCCCCGCGGGCAGCGACTGCATCGGGGCCTGCGGCGCGGGCCTGATCGACGCCGGGGCCGCCGTCGAGGAGGCCGCCCGCCTCGTGCGCACGGCCAGCTTCCGGTCGAGCAGCACCGCCGCCAGCGAGGGCGGCCCCGCGGTCAGCCTCCCGATCACCCTGAGCATCGCCAGCAACCAGACCGTCAGCGTGCCCTTCACCGTCGCCGGCAGCGCCGGCGCCAGCGACCACACCCTGGCGGCCGGCTCGGTCAGCTTCGCCCCCGGCGACACCAGCGCCGATCTCAGCTTCAGCATCACCGAAGACGACCTGGTCGAGGGCGGCGAGACCATCGTGGTCAGCCTGGGCAGCTCGACCCGCGCGGGCCGCGGCGCCCTGAGCACCCACACCATCACGATCGAGGACAACGACGCCGCGGCCGCCATCGTGCTCACCCCCGCCAGCCTGAGCCTTGGCGAGCAGCAGGTTGGGAGCAGCGGCGCCACCCGGGTGATCACGATCAGCAACCCGGGCGTGCTGCCCCTGACGATCGGCAACCTCGCCATCACCGGCGACTTCGGGCGCCAGGGCGGCAGCTGCCCCAGCAGCTACCCGTCCACCATCGCGGTCGGCGCCAGCTGCACCGTCAATGTCCGCTTCGCCCCCACGCGCCTCGGCCGGCGGGCCGGCGGCCTCCTGGTCACCAGCGATGTCGCGGGCGGCCCCCACGCGGTGCCCCTGAGCGGCA
>JAAXUL010001476.1 GCA_013336035.1 Chloroflexales bacterium | reverse complement strand
CCCCCACCGTGGCCCGTGAGCCAGTCAGCGGCAGGTAGAACCCCTCGGCGCTGGGCAGGGTGTTCGTGCCCAAGCCCGCCCGCTCGGTGTGGTCGAAGACCCAGTGGGCGACCCCTTCCTCCGCGGCGCTCAGCCCGAAGAGGTGGTGTGAATCGATATCGCGCGACCAGCCGCTGCACTCACCCCAGGGCCGCAGCGCCCCGTCGCTACAGGGCAGCAGGATCACCACCTGGCTGTCGAAGATCGTCGTGAGGTGGCGCACCGCCACCGCGAGCAGGTTGCCCATCCCGCGCGTACTGGCGAACTCACGGCTCAGGGCGTAGAGCGCCGCGGTGCGCCGCTCGCGCTCGCGGGCCGCCTCGGCCTGCAGGCGGAAGCGCACGGTCAGGTTGCTCACCACCAGCCCCACCATCAGCATCACGCTGAAGGTGATCAGGTAGCGCGCGTCGGTGACCGCGAAGGTGATCCGCGGCTCGACGAAGAAGAAGTTGAAGGTCAGCACGCTCAGCACCGCTGCCAGGGCCGATGGGCCGCGCCCGCCCGCCAGGGCCACCCCCAGCACGCCCAACAGGTAAACCATGATCACATTCGCCTCACCGATCCCGTAGCTATCAATAGCCAGGGCGACCAGGGTGCAGACGGCGACCAGGGCGGGGGCGGCCGCGTAGGTCTGCCAGGGGCTGGTCGGGCGCAGCTGCTCGCGCAGGGGCGGCGTCGTATCGCTGGCGTCGCCCGAGAGCACGGAGACATCGATCACGCCACTCGTGCGCAGCAGGTCGCTGACCACCGAGCCGAAGACGAGATCCTGCCAGCGCGGGCGCTCGGGCTTCCCGATGACGATCTTGCTAATGTTGCGGGTGCGGGCATAGGCCAGCAGCTCGGCGGCGGCGTTGGTGCCGCTGAGCGTGACGGTCTCAGCGCCAAGCTGCTCGGCGAGGCGCAAGGTTTGCAGCACCTGCGCGCGGTCGGCTTCGGGACGGCGGAGCTCGGCGGGCGTCTCGACGTAGGCCACGATCCACGCGGCGCGCAGCCCGACCGCCGTGCGCCGGGCGGCCCGCACCAGGCGCGCCGCCGCCGGCCCCGAACTGATGCCCACCAGGAGGCGCTGGGCGGCGGGCCACGGCGCATGGATGGCTTTGTCGTGCCGGTAGGCCTCCATCTGGGCATCGACCCGGTCAGCGGTGCGGCGCAGGGCCAGCTCGCGCAGGGCGATCAGGTTGCCCTTGCGGAAGAAGTTGCCAACCGCCCGCTCGGCGTTCTGGGGGAGGTAGACCTTGCCCTCGCGCAGGCGCTGGAGCAGGTCGTTGGCGGGCAGATCGATCAGCTTCACCTCGTCGGCCTGCTCAATCACGCTGTCGGGCACCGTCTCGCGGACGATGACGCCGGTGATCTGGACGACCACGTCGTTGAGGCTCTCCAGGTGCTGGACATTAACCGTGGTGTAGACGTCGACCCCGGCGGCGAGGAGTTCCTGGACATCATTCCAGCGCTTGGGGTGGCGCGAGCCTGGAGCGTTGGAGTGGGCGAGCTCATCGACCAGGATGAGCTGGGGGTGGCGCGCCAGGGCGGCATCGAGATCGAACTCGCGCAGCGTCACCCCGCGGTAGGCGATCTCCTGGGGCGGGAGCACCGTCAGCCCGTCGAGGATGGCCTGGGTCTCGGCGCGCCCGTGGGTCTCGGCCACGCCCACGAGCACATCGACGCCCTCGGTCTGCCGCAGGTGAGCTGCCTCGAGCATCGCGTAGGTCTTGCCGACGCCGGGCGACGCGCCAAAGAAGACGGTCAGCCGACCGTGCACATGTGCGGCCTCCTCGGCCTGGACGCGGGCGAGCAGGGCATCGGGGTCGGGTCGAGTATACGCGCTCATCGCGATCCTTTTCCGTGATGGGTGCGACGTGACCGCGCGCGG
>JAAXUL010001475.1 GCA_013336035.1 Chloroflexales bacterium | reverse complement strand
CGCTTGACCACCATCGGCACACTGTTAGCGGGGTAGAGGCTCTGGTCGGGGTACATCTGGCCGGCCAGGTTGGCATCGGCGGCCACCTGCCAGCCCGAGAGGTAGATCGCCTTGAGGCCGGCCTTCACCTGCTGCACGGCCTGATTGCCAGTGAGCGCGCCGAGGGTGTTCACGAACGGCTCGGTGTTGAGCAGGTGCCACAGCCGCTCGGCGCCAAGGCGGGCCAGGGTGTGCTCGGGCATGATCGAGCCGCGCAGTTTATACACATCCTCGGGCGTGTAGGCGCGGGTGATGCCCGCGTATCGGGGTCCGGTCCAGCTCTCGGCAATCTGGGCGATCTGCTGCTCACGGTTCATCGTTCAGGGGTCCTTTCTCGACAGCGGCTGACTGAGGAGGAGGCGTGGGGCGGGCTCGACGGGCAGATAGATGGCGAGAGCATAGGACGACCCTGAGAGAACCTGATCGCCGCTGACCTCGGCTGCCACGCTGCGTGCCGCATATTTGTGACACCAACCTCTAGCGATATTATACGTTATAGTGAGTTACATGCAAGTTACAAATTCCACCCCTTGGACGAGAGTTCCACGATACGGAAAATAACTACTCCCAGGTACGGCCATAGTTCACCTTCAGCTTAGCCAGGATGGCCTGCTCAAGGTCGATCTCGAGCAGGTAGGCTAGCTGGAAGAGATAGTTCGCGACATCGGCCAGCTCGCCGGCCAGGGCAGCCTTATCCTTCGGCTGGTCGCCGAACTGGAAGTGCTCGAGCAGCTCGGCGGCCTCGACCACAACCGAGGTGGCGATATTGCGCGGAGTCTGCGGGTAGGCCGTCTCGGGGGCGTACCAGCCTTTGTCGGTCACGAACTGATTGATCACATCGGTCAGGGCCTTGATGTCCATGGCGGCTCCTCATAGCGATTAGCGACGCCTGGCATGATAGCATCCATGGGCCCATGGAGCGCCCATGGTACAATAGCGCTGCGGCGGCGCGACGATGCGCCAGCCTGCGCGTGAGGGAGGAATTATGCTGACCGTTGACCAGATCGTGGCCTATAGCGAGCACGCCATGGCCGCAAAATTTTTGGCCGGCGACCGAGAGGGCCTGCGGCGCCTGCAACTGGCCCTCGGCGTACTTATGGAGGCCGCCCAGGAGGCCGGCGACCGCGAGAGCCAGACCCGCTTCCGCAACCTCGCCGCGAAGGTCGCCAATAAACAAGAGGCGCTGGAGGACAAGGCGTGACTCTGTCCGTCGCTCTGGCCGACATCCAGTCGGCCCGCCGCACCCTGCGCGATGTCATCCTGGCCACACCAATGCTGCCGGCGGCGCGCCTCTCGGCCGAGCTGGGCGCCGATATCCACTACAAGGCCGAGAACACCCAGCACAGCGGCTCATTCAAGATCCGCGGGGCCTACAACACGATCGCCCACCTGTCGCCCGAGGAGCGGGCCTGCGGCGTAATCGCGCCCTCGGCGGGCAACCACGCCCAGGGCGTCGCGATGGCCGCGCAGCTTCACGGGGTGCGGGCCGTGATTGTGATGCCCGAGCGGGCGCCGCTAACGAAAGTGGTGGCCACGCGCCGCCTGGGCGCCGAGGTGGTGCTGCACGGCAGCACCTTTGACGACGCGGTAGCCCACGCCCGCACGCTCCAGGAGGAGCGCGGCTACATCTATATCCACGCCTTCGATCACCCGCGGGTGATCGCCGGCCAGGGCACGATCGGCCTCGAGGTCGCCGAGGATATGCCGGGCCTGGGGACGCTGGTGGTGCCGGTGGGCGGGGGCGGGCTGATCAGCGGCATCGCGATCGCGCTGAGGGCGCTCTGCCCCGATACGCGCATCGTCGGCGTGCAGGCCGCCGGCTGCGCGTCGGTGCCCGCGTCACTGGCGGCCGGGCGCCCCGTGGCGGCGGCGGCGGCGCGCACGATCGCCGACGGCATCGCCGTCAAGCGCCCCGGCGA
>JAAXUL010000654.1 GCA_013336035.1 Chloroflexales bacterium | reverse complement strand
GTAAAGGGCAGGGGGGGAATCTTAAAGGGCAGGGGGGGAATCTTAAAGGGCAAGGGGGGAATCTTAAAGGGCAGGGCGGGAATCTTAAAGGGCAAGGGGGGAATCGTAGTCAGGCCGCTTCAGCACTCCTCACCCGTCACTGAAAACGGGTGCGCTGTGGTATAGCTCGCGTGTTACGCTATGCCGGTCGAGCGGCAGCACCGCCCCGGCCCGAGGTTCCCTCTACCATCAGCCACCAACCACGAAGGGACCTGTCCAATGCCCTCTCGCACAATCCACCCCCCGACGCCCAGCGTCATCGACAGCGACCGGGCGACCCTTAGGGCGCTGAAGGATCTACCCACCTACGCGCCCCACAACCAGGCCCACAGCACCGAGGCCCTGATCGCCCGCGAGGCCGCCCTGACTACGGCAGAGATGGCGCTGGTCCGGGCCCGCATAGCCTACGACACGGCCCGCATCGAGCTCAATCGGGTCGCCTGGGCCTTCCACGACGACACGGTCTGCGCCCGCCAGGAGGTCAAGACCCAGTTCGGCGCCGACTCTCACGAGGTGCGCGCCGTCGGCCTGAAGCGCAGCTCTGAGCGCAAGCGGCCAACCCGCCGCGCCAGGCCCGCCGCCAGCTCATAGCGGTCTTCGCGCATTTCGTGGTATATTCGTGGCCGGCCCTCTTCGCGCGTTTGCGGCCCCATTCGTGGTCAGCCCACTCGTGGAGCATCCGTGGTCCCACCGCTCACCTACGCCGCCGCCCTCGAGCGCCTGTCCGCCGTCGAGCGTGACGAGGCCGACCCCGCGGTCAACCCGATCTGCCGCAGCTTCGCGCGCACCCACGGCGGGCGCGCCGACCGCTGCGTCGTGCTCCTCCACGGCTTCACCAACTGCCCCCAGCAGTACCGCGTCTTCGCCGAGCGCCTCTACGCCCGCGGGCACAACGTCTACGTGCCGCGCGCGCCGGGCCACGGCATGGCCGACCGGCTCACCACGGCCCTGGCCGCCCTAACCGGCGCCCGGCTGATCGCCTGGCTCGAGCAGGCCCTGGCCATCGCCCACGGCCTCGGCGACCGCGTCGATCTTATGGGCCTCTCGTCCGGCGGCAACCTGGCCGCCCACGCCGCCCAGTGGCGCCCCGATATCCACCAGGCCGTGATCCTCGCGCCCGTCCTCGGCACGCCGACCATCGCCGGGTGGGCGGTCGCGCCGATCGCGGGCCTCGCCGCCGTCGGCCCCAACATGTTCCGCTGGTGGGATGACCAGCACCGCGACGATCTCAGCGGCCCGCGCCACGCCTACCCGCGCTACTCCACCCGCGCCCTCGGCGAGATCGTGCGCCTCGGCCTCGCCGTCCTCAGCGAAGCGGCCGAGCGCGCCCCCGCCGCCCGCGACATCCTCGTCGTCACCAACGCGAACGACGAGGCGGTCAGCAACGGCCCGGTGGATCAGCTCGTCGCGCACTGGCGCGCCCGTGGCGCCCCCGTCCGCAGCCACTGCTTCCCCAAAGCGCTCGGCCTCGTCCACGACTGCATCGACCCCGACCAGCCCCGCCAGCAGATCGAGCTGGTCTACCCGGCCCTGCTCGAGCTGATGGGGTAGTGGTCCGGCCGAGCTGCTCGGCCGGGTTGAGGGATTTTCTTCGGGGAGGGCTTCGCCCCCCAGCCCCTCGCGACCGAGCCCTGCCGCGCCCTCGCCAGCTATCGAATCTGCCGCAGCGATAGCCTGTACCCTCGCGTGATATAATCAGGGGCGATCGCCCAATGCCCCAGGTCAGATGTCATAGGAGACCCCAGATGACCAATAGTTTTGGCGCGCGCGCGACGCTCAAAGTTGGTGAGCGGGAGTACGAGATCTATCGTCTTGACGCCCTCGCCCAGCGCGGCGTGAACCTCGCCCGCCTGCCCTACTCGCTCCGCATTCTGCTCGAGAACCTGCTGCGCACCGAGAACGGCCGCACCGTCACGTCCGACGACGTGCTGGCCCTCGCCAGCTGGCAGCCAAAAGCCGAGCCCGACAAAGAAGTTGCATTTACCCCCGCCCGCGTGATCCTTCAGGACTTCACCGGCGTGCCCTGCGTCGTCGACCTGGCCGCCATGCGCGACGCGATGGCCGCCATGGGCGGCGACCCATCCCTGATCAACCCGCTGCAGCCCGTCGAGCTAGTCATCGACCACTCGGTCCAGGTCGATGCCTTCGGCTCCGCGGCCGCCCTGCAGATCAATATCGACCTCGAGTTTGAGCGCAACAAAGAGCGCTACGCCTTCCTCCGCTGGGGACAGACCGCCTTCGAGAACTTTCAGGTCGTCCCCCCGGGCAATGGCATCGTCCACCAGGTCAACCTCGAGTACCTGGCCCGCGTGGTCTTCAGCAGCGACGAGAACCCCCGCGCCAGCGGCCCCGTCCAGGCCTACCCCGACACGCTCGTCGGCACCGACAGCCACACGACCATGATCAATGGGCTCGGCGTGCTGGGCTGGGGCGTCGGCGGCATCGAGGCCGAGGCCGCCATGCTCGGCCAGCCCGTCTCGATGCTCATCCCCCAGGTGGTCGGCTTCAGGCTGAGCGGCTCGCTCCCCGAGGGCGCCACCGCCACCGACCTGGTGCTCACCGTCACCGAGATGCTGCGCAGGCGCGGCGTGGTCGGCAAGTTCGTCGAGTTCTTCGGCCCGGGCCTCGCCGCCCTGCCGCTCGCCGACCGGGCCACCATCGCCAACATGGCCCCCGAGTACGGCGCCACCTGCGGCATCTTCCCCGTCGACGAGGAGACCCTGCGCTACCTGCGCTTCTCGGGCCGCAGCGAGGAGCGCATCGCCCTGGTCGAGGCCTACATGAAGGCCCAGGGCCTCTTCCACGACGCGAGCACCCCCCAGGCCGAGTACACCGACATCCTCGAGCTCGACCTGGCCACCGTCGGCCCGTCGGTCGCCGGCCCCAAGCGCCCCCAGGATCGCATCGTGCTGGGCAAGGTCGGCCCGACCTTCGAGGCCGCGCTCCCGGCCATCCTTGGCACAAACGCCCAGCCCGCGACAAAGGCCCACGCCGCGCTCACGCTCGACGGCGCGCAGCACGAGCTGCACCACGGCTCGGTGGTGATCGCGGCGATCACCAGCTGCACCAACACCTCGAACCCCTCGGTGATGCTCGCCGCCGGCCTGGTGGCCAAGAAGGCCGTCGAGAAGGGCCTGAATACGAAGCCCTGGGTCAAGCCCTCGCTCGCCCCCGGCTCGAAGGTCGTCACCGAGTACCTGGACAAGGCCGGCCTGACCGAGTACCTCGACGCGATCCGCTTCAACACCGTCGGCTACGGCTGCACCACCTGCATCGGCAACTCGGGCCCGCTGCCCGCCGAGGTCAGCATCGCGATCGAGCAGGGCAACCTGGTGGTCGCCTCGGTGCTCTCGGGCAACCGCAACTTCGAGGGCCGCGTGCAGTCCGAGGTCAAGGCCAACTTCCTGATGAGCCCGCCCCTCGTCGTCGCCTACGCCCTCGCCGGCCGCGTCGACATCGACCTGACCAGCGAGCCCCTCGGCACCGGCAAGGACGGCCAGCCCGTCTTCCTGAAGGATGTCTGGCCCACCCAGGCCGAGGTCCAGCAGACCATCGCCGAGGCCATCCAGTCGGATATGTACCAGCGCAGCTACGCCTCGGTCTTCGTCGGCGACGAGCACTGGGAGGGCATCGCGGTGCCCACGGGCGACCGCTTCGCCTGGGATGCCGCGAGCACCTATGTGCGCCGGCCCCCGTACTTCGACGGTATGAGCAAGGAGGCGCCCGCCCAGGTGCGCGAGATCGAGGGCGCCCGCGTGCTGGCCGTGCTCGGCGACAGCATCACCACCGACCACATCAGCCCCGCCGGCAGCATCAAGGCCACCTCGCCCGCCGGACGCTACCTGATCGAGCGCGGGGTCGAGACCAGGGACTTCAACAGCTACGGCTCGCGGCGCGGCAACGACGAGGCGATGGTGCGCGGCACCTTCGCCAACGTGCGCCTGCGCAATAAGCTCGCCCCCGGCACCGAGGGCGGCTTCGCCCCCTACCTGCCCACCGGCGAGGTCATGGCCCTCTACGACGCGGCCATGCGCTACAAGGCCGACGGCACCCCCCTGCTGATCATCGCCGGCAAGGAGTACGGCTCAGGCTCGAGCCGCGACTGGGCCGCCAAGGGCCCCTACCTCCAGGGCATCAAGGCCGTGATCGCCGAGAGCTACGAGCGCATCCACCGCTCGAACCTGGTGGGCATGGGCATCCTGCCGCTCCAGTTCCTGCCCGGCCAGAACGTCGAGAGCCTCGGCCTGACCGGCAGCGAGTCCTTCGACATCCTGGGCCTCCAGCAGGCGATCGCCGCCGGCTTCGCCGACGGCCGCAAGCTCACCGTGCGCGCCACCGGCGCCAATGACACGGTCAAGGAGTTCCAGGCCATCGCCCGCATCGACACGCCGCAGGAGATCCAGTACTACATCCACGGCGGCATCCTGCAGTACGTGCTGCGCCAGCTGCTCGCCGAGAGCAAGCAGGCCGCGTAGGGCCCAGTCCCCCTGTCCCCCTCTTTGACGTAGCCCTGCCTGCCCCCTCTCCCGCTCGCGGGAGAGGGGGACTCCGATCTAGCCCTGTGCGCTCAGCGGCTTCAGCAGCCGCTGGATCAGCTCGATCAGCCCCCTCAGGCTGACGGGCTTGGTCAGGTGCTCGCTCGCGCCGGCCGCCAGGCAGCGCTCGCGGTCGCCGGGCATGGCCAGGGCGGTCAGCGCGATGATGGGCGTGGCCGCGCATGCGGGCCTGGCCCGCAGCTGCCGGGTGGCCTCCAGCCCGTCCATCTCGGGCATCTGGATATCCATCAGGATCAGATCCGGCCGGGCCTCGTCGGCCAGGTCGAGGGCCTCGTGGCCGTTGTGGGCGACCACCACCTGGTAGCCCTTGGCCTGCAGATAGTCGCTCATGGCCAGATAGTTGATCTCGTTATCTTCGACGAGCAGGATCCGCGCGCCCACCGGCGGCGGGCCGGCTTCTGGCGCAATGGCCGGCGCCGCGCGCGGCGGGCCAGCCCCCTGACGCGCATCCAGGGGCGCGGCGGGGTTCGCGTGCGCCAGCTCGGGCGAGCGGTGGG
>JAAXUL010000653.1 GCA_013336035.1 Chloroflexales bacterium | reverse complement strand
CGCGCCCCAGGATCTGTAAGCAGAAAGCCCCATATAGTACTATTACTATCCCTCTTCTGTCAGTCTGGAGAAATCGCCTCTGAACAGTGGAGGGTGTTGAAGCGACACCATGCGCTGCGCTACGCCTCGATGAGTAAAGCCGATTCCAGGTAAAGCCATGCCGATAACCGGACTGACAGAAGAGGGACTATAGTAAAACGCTCAGGCCAGCGCGAGCAATGATCAGCGGGTGCTCCTCTGGCAGCTGGCGCAGACAGATAGGAACGCTCTTCCCTAGCGGCTGACCACGCTGAGGCCGAGGCATACGGGCGCCCCGCGTGGGCGCCCCAACGGCCGCGCGCCCCTACGCATAAACTGGCGTGCACCACTGCCTGTAGTCTGGCAGGCGACCGCGCACCGCGTCGGCGTAGAGCGCGACGAGCTGCCCGGCGATGGGGCCGACCTCGCCGCTGCCGACTGGGCGTCGGTCGATCTCGATGATCGGCTTTATCTCGGCGCCAGTGCCGCAGAAGAAGGCCTCGTCGGCCACGTACAGCTCGGTGCGGTCGATGGGCCGCTCGACCACCGCCAGGCCCAGGTGGTCGTGGGCCAGCCGGGCCACCACCTGCCGCGTGATGCCCTCGAGCACATCGCTAGTTACGGGCGGGGTGACCAGCACACCATTGCGCACGATGAAGAGGTTGGCCGCGCTGGCCTCGGAGACATGGCCGTCGCCGCCGAGCACGATCGCCTCGTCGTAGCCGTTGAGCAGGGCCTCGGTCTTCGACAGGGCCGAGTTGATATAGGCGCCGCTGGCCTTCGCCCGCGACGGGATAATGTTGTCGTCGATGCGCCGCCACGACGAGACACAGGCCCGCACCGCCGTGCCGGCGATGTACTGGCCAAAGCCCACCGCAAAGAGGGTGAAGGCATCGTTCAGCCCATTCAACTGCACCGCGATCGCCGGGTCGCTCTTATAGACCAGCGGGCGGATATACACATCCTCGCGGAAGCCCTCGCGCCGCAGCAGCTCGACGGTGATATCGCACAGCTCGTCTACGCTGTATGGCAGCCGCATAAAGAGGATACGGCACGAGCCATGCAGGCGCTCCATGTGGGCTCGCAGCTGAAAGACCAGGAGCTGCTCCTCCTCGGGGGCCCAGTACCCGCGGATGCCCTCGAAGCAGCCGGTGCCATAGTTGAGCGCGTTGGTCATCACGCTCACCTGGGCCTGCGCAATCGGCACGATCTCGCCGTTGAAGAACGCGAACTTGTTGTTGGGCATCGAGCTACACTCCTTAATTCTGCTGACAACAGGCGGCCGGCGCGAGAGCTACAGCTTCCCCGGGGCCCCGCGGACAAGGTGGACCGTAGCCTGGCGACGCTGTAGCGCCCTGGCGAGCATTGCCATGCCGATAGCGCTGCCCAGGCCGACCAGGGCGAAGGTGAGCCAGGGGAGGGCCGGCTGGCCGATAGCGCGGGCCGCGTCGGTCATCAGCCCGCCCGCCGAGTTGCCCAGGCTGCCGCCGAAGGCCAGGGCCAGCGCGTTGACGCCGAAATACGACCCCAGCGCGCGCTCGTCGGCAAGGGCCGCCGTGACGCTTTGCTGGGTCGGCGTGGCCAGCAGCGTGCCGAGCGTAAAGATCACTACGCAGGCCGCCAGAACGAGCACGCTGCCGGCGGCGGCCACCAGCCCCAGGCCGAGGGCCATCAGGGCGACCCCAATGATCAGGATCGGCATCGGCCGCAGGTGGCGCTCGGCCAGCCCGAGGACCGGGTACTGGAAGAGGACCGTCAGCCCGGCGTTGAGCGCGTAGACCGCCCCCACGGCATCGCTGCTGCCGGTCAGCCGCTCGGCCGCCAGGGGCAGGCTCAGGGTAAGCTGGACCCACATGAACCAGTAGCCCATCAGCAGGCCGGTGAAGATCAGGAAGGTACGGTCGCGCAGGGCCAGGCTCAACCCATAGCCTACCGTCTGCTGGCCCTGGGCCACCTTCACGGCCGGCAGCAGCAGCACGAACCCAAAGACTGCCACAAAGCAGGCGGCCGCGGCCAGGGCGACGGTCTGAAAGTTCAGGCGCAGAAGCATCGCCCCGACCAGGGGGCCGATCGTCATCCCCAGCCCGCTGGCCACCCCATTGAGCGAGAAGTAGCGCGCCCGCTCCGCCTCATCAGTCAGGGCCGCCATCGCGGCGCGGCTCGGCGCGTCGAACAGGGCCCCGCCAAAGGCAGAGAGGGCCATGGCCAGAAAGAGCAGGGCTGGCGTGCCCGCATACGCCAGGCTGACGAAGCCCGCGGCGCGCACCAGCACCCCCACACCAATCAGGGCCCGCACCCCAAACATGTCCGCCAGCATCCCGCCCCCCAGGGTCAGGCCCTGCTGGAGCAGCTGCCGCAAGGCCAACGAGAGGCCAACGGTCGCCGCGGCGAACCCCAGCTGCTCGACGTAGACCACCGAGACCAGAGGGATGACCATGAAGAAGCCGCCATACATCAGAAATGTCGTCGCCAATAGAGCGATCAGACCGCGGCGGCGGGCTGAGAGGCTGAGCTGCATGGTTCACCATCGTGGCACAGAGCGCGCGTCGAGAAAGTTGACTGGTCCAATTTTTCGCCCCTCTAATGTACCATAGGATCACAGATCAGAGCCGTAGGCCGCCCCACCACCTGGGTCAGCACGACGACGAGGGGGCGCTCACCGTCGCCGCTCAGCTGGCGCGCCAGGGCGTCGGTATCAAGCGGTGATCCGCGTTTCTTCACCGTCACGGCGCCCGCGCCAAGGCCGCGCAGGCGTGCCCGCAGGGCCTTGAGGCTGAAGGGCAGCCAGGTGAGCACCGGCCAGGCCCGGGCGAACGGCGTAGCCGTGCGCAGCTCGGCGGTCAGATAGGCGATCTGGTGGTCGATCTGCGCCGCGCCGATCTGCCCGCCCAGGTCCGTCACCAGGCCCGCCCGGATCACGGCGGGGTCGGGCTCGTAGAGGAAAGAGGACGGTGGAAGGATGAAGGATGAAGCGGGCGACTCTGTGTGCTCAGAGAGCATTGTGTGCGTCTCGACATGCCCGTCGGCAGATCTGCGCAGCACCGTCGCGCGTCGGGCCACCCGCGCGAGGGGGCCGCACCAGAGCGCGGCCTCTTTCAGCTCGCCATCGAGTGAGGTAAACTCTACCTCGGCGTCGGCGGGCAGCTCGGCCAGGTCGACGCCGGGGCCAAGCTTGACGGCGAGCGCCGGGGTTCTGGCCTGCCAGCCAAGGACATGGGCGAGGGGCGGCTCGTAGGCCTCGACGCTGAAGCGGCGGCGCCCGCCAGCCCGCCGCCCCGGGTCGCAGAAGAGGGCCTCGGCCAGAGGCGGCGGCTCGGCCAGAAGATCCTGCTCGCGGGTGGACACACGTGGGGCGAGCCCGAGGGCATCAGCGTTGGCCTGGCACATCGCCAGGCGCAGCGGATCGCGGTCAACCGCCGTCACCGCCACGCCGGCGGCGGCGAGGGCCAGGGCGTCGGCGCCGACGCCGCAGCAGAGGTCGGCGATGTGGCTGTACGGGCCGGCCGCAAGCCGGGCCGCGCGGTGGGCGGCCACAGGCGTCGCGCTGGACTGCTCGAGAGCCTCGCGGGTAAAGTAGAGCCTCTCGGCCTGGGGGAACTTCACGCGGGCGCGGCGGCGCAGCAGCGCCATCTCGAGGGCGGCGCGCGCCTGCTCTGGGGCGACGCGGCGGCGCAGACGCTCGACCTCGCGCAGGGCGTCGGCATCGGCTATGTCGCGGCCGGCAAGCTCTGCCAGCAGGGCCTGGCCGGCTGGCGAGAGTAGCCATTGGAAGATGTCGAGATCCACCAGAAAATCTTCAGGGAGGGTCGGCCCTCCAAAGAAAACCCTTCACAACCCGTCAGAGTAGCTCCGACGGAGAACTAATCCGCTGCGCCCTTGACCTTCTGGATATCGGCGCGGATGCGGGCGGCGGCGGCCTCGGCCTGCTTTTTAGCGATCGAGGGCATCAGCTCGCCGGACTCGCGGGCGCGCCAGCAGGCGGCGAAGTGGCCGCCGCCATAGTCGATGAAGGGCGGCTCCTCATCCGTGCACTTCTGGATAGCGATCGGGCAGCGGGTGTGGAAGTGGCAGCCGGAGGGCGGGTTGAGCGGGCTCGGCACATCGCCCTCGAGGATGATGCGCCGGCGCTGCTTCTCGACCTTGGGGTCAGGGATGGGCACGGCCGAGAGCAGGGCCTGGGAGTACGGGTGGAGGGGCATGCTGTAGAGCTTCGGGCCCTCGGCCAGCTCGACCATCTTGCCCAGGTACATCACGGCGACGCGGTCAGAGATGTGCTTGACCACGCTGAGGTCGTGGGCGATGAAGAGGTAGGTGAGGCTGAGCTTGTCCTGAAGCTCCTCGAGCAGATTGACCACCTGGGCCTGGATCGAGACATCGAGGGCCGAGACGGGCTCGTCGCATACGACAAACTTGGGCTCGACAGCGAGGGCGCGGGCGATGCCGATGCGCTGGCGCTGGCCGCCCGAGAACTCGTGGGGGTAGCGGTTGGCGAAGGCGGGGTTGAGGCCGACCAGGCCAAGCAGCTCCTCGACCCGCTCGCGCACGGCCTTGCCCTCGCGCAGCTTATGCACGCGGATAGGCTCGCCGATGATATCGCCCACGGTCATGCGCGGGTTGAGCGACGCGTAGGGGTCCTGGAAAATCATCTGGACCTGGCGGCGCATCTTGCGCAGCTCATCGCCGCGCACCTTGGTAAGGTCGACGCCCTGGAAGCGCACCTCGCCGGAGGTTGGGCGGTAGAGCTGGAGGATCGCGCGACCAGCCGTGCTCTTGCCGCAGCCGGACTCACCGACGAGCCCCAGGGTCTCGCCGCGCTTGATGCTGAAGCTGAGGCCATCGACGGCCTTCACCGTGCCGACGCGGCGCTGAAAGATAATGCCGCGCGTGACCGGGAAGTGCATCTTAAGATCATTGACCTCGATCAGGGTCTCAGCGCCAGTGCCATTCGTCGATACTGTTGTCATAGCGCTCTAGCTTGTGCGGGCGCAGCATACTGCGCCGCTACATCTCGCCCCAACAGGGCTGGGGGCAGATCAGGCCGCGACACCCTCGGCCTTGCGCTCGGGGATGGGCGT
>JAAXUL010000652.1 GCA_013336035.1 Chloroflexales bacterium | reverse complement strand
TGCCGATGCGCCAGCGGGCGCCGGCGGTGCGGGGCGCCACGGCGGGAGCAGGCGCCGTATCCTCGGGCGGTTGGGTAGAGAGGCGCAGGCCTTTGCGGCGCGCGGCGGGCGTCTCGGCAGGGTGGGCGGGGGCGTCCTGGGAGGGCGTCGGGGCGGGCGCCGTATCCTCGGGCGGTTGGGTAGAGAGGCGCAGGCCTTTGCCACGGCGGACTGCGGGCGTCTCGGAGGGGTCAGCGGCCATAGCGTACCTCCAGCTCGGTGGCGAGGGCCGCGTAGGCCAGGGCGCCGGCGCTCTGGGGCGCGTAGCGACCGATTGGCAGCCCGGCCGTCGGCGCCTCGGCCAGCTTCACATTCATCGGGATCACCGTCTCGAACACGAGGTCGCCGTACGCATCGCGCACCTGCTGCTCGATCTGGCCGCTCAGATTGGTGCGCCGGTCGGCCAGGGTGCAGACGATACCGCCGATAGCGAGGGTCGGGTGGATCTCTCGCACCAGGGCGATCGTCTGCTCGAGCTGCGGCATGGCCTTGAGGGCATAGGCGTGGAGCTGCATCGGCACCAGCACCGTGTCGCAGGCGGCGAGGGCGTTGAGCGAGAAGATGCCCAGGCTGGGCGGCGGGTCGACCAGGATATAGTCGTAGCTCTGGCGCGCCTCGCGCAGGGCCTTGCGCAGCAGTAGCTCGCGGCCCACCTTGCCCGCCAGCTCGAGCTCGGCGCCGGCTAGATCGAGGGACGAAGGGATCAGATCCACCCCCGCGCTTGTGGCGAGGGTCGCGAACGCGGTGCCCTTCTCGGGGTTGAGCAGCACCTCGTAGACGCTGTACTCCAGCCCGGAGGGGTCGACGCTGAGGCCCTGGGTAAGGTTGGCCTGGGGGTCCAGGTCGATCAACAGCACGCGGCGGCCACGCTCGGCGAGGACCGCGCCCAGACTCAGGGTCGTGGTGGTCTTGCCGACGCCGCCCTTCTGCATCGCCAGCGCGAGTACGTGGCCCATCAGGGTAGCTCCACGAGCATCAGTGAGGATCTACGCAAGGCGATTGTAGCACCATTGGTAACAGTGCAGCCTGGCCTCTAGAGCAGTGTGGGGCTGCGTCATTGGCGGATCTACCGCTCGAGCGGCCTGGCCGCGTCATTGCCCCACTCGTTCCACGAGCCGTCGTAGAGGGCGGCGCGCTTGCCGGTGGCGAGCTCGAGGGCAAGAGCGGCGGGGGTGGCCGAGACGCCGCCGTTGCAGTAGGCCACGACCTCGCGCCCCTCGAGGCCGGCGAGGTCGACCCCGGCGGCGGCGAAGCGGGCCCGCAGCTCGTCGGGCGAGGCATAGGTGTGGTCGTCGGCGCTGAGCAGGCTCTGGTAGAAGACGTTGACCGCGCCGGGGATATGGCCGCCGCGGGCGGCCCGCGACTCCTCGCCGCGGAACTCCCGCTCGTTGCGGGCGTCGATCAGCAGGGTGCCGGTGCCGAGGGCGGCCAAAACCTGGTCGGCCTCCTTGCGCAGGTGGGGCTGGGGGCGGGGCGTGAAGACGGCGGGGGGGTAGGCCGGCGCCTCGGTGGTGAGGGCGCGCCCATCGGCGAGCCACCTGAGCAGGCCGCCGTTCAGGATGCGGGCGCGCTCGAAGCCGTAGTAGCGCAGCACCCAGAGCAGGCGCCCGGCGAACATCGAGTACCAGTCGTCGTAGATCACGATGGCGCTATCGTCGCCGATGCCCAGGGCGCCGAGGACGGCGGCGATCTGTGCGGGCGGGGCGACCTGCACCGGCACCGGGTTGTCGAGGTCGACAATGTCGACGAGCCAGTCGATATAGATGGCGCCGGGGATGTGGCCGGCGTCGTAGTCTTCGCGGAGCGCCAAGTAGTGGGGCTTGGGGTCGGTGGGGGGCAGCACCTTGCCGCGTATGTCGACCACGCGCAGCTGGGGGTGGCCCAGGTTGGCGGCCAGCCACGCGGCGCTGACGAGGGGGCCCTCGGGCAGCTCAAGCATCGGGTTGCTCCTCAATTCTGTCGGGCGTGCCGCCATGATACCACGGGGCGGCCTGGCCGGCCTACCCGCGCAGCTCGTCGGGGGGCTGGCGCATCGCCTGGGCCACGTCGCGGAGCCCCATCCACCACTGCTCGCGGGGGCGGGCGAAGTCGGGCTCCATCATACGCGGCATATCCTCGAGGCTGATGATCTGGACGCGCCCGCCCTTGTAGCCGATGAAGGCGCCCTCGTTGCGGCCGTTGACCGCCCGGTCGATCAGGAACTCGACGCACTTGACGCTCAGGCGCGTGGCCTGGATGCGGTCGAAGGGCGAGGGGTCGCCGCCCTGCTGGAGGTGGCCGAGGATAGCCTGGCGCACCTCGAAGAGCTGATTGCCCTCCTCCTCGAAGAGCGAGGCCATAAAGCCCGTGCTGTAGATCGGGTTGGCCTTCTCGTTGCGGATGACCAGGCTGAGGCGCTTGCCGCGCTTGAACCAGTAGATCATCTCGTCGAGGTCGGCCTGCAGATCGCGCAGGGTGATGCCCTCCTCGGGCAGGTAGACCCGCTCGGCGCCGGTGGCGAGGCCGCCCATCAGGGCCAGGTAGCCGCAGTCGCGGCCCATCACCTCGACGACGAAGCAGCGGCGCGAGGCCACGGCGGTCTGCTTGATCCGGTCGACGGCCTCGACGATGCTGTTGAGGGCGGTGTCGGCGCCGATGCTCAGCTCGGAGCCAGGGAGGTTATTATTGATCGACGCGGGCAGGCAGATCATCGGGATGTCGAAGGCCGGGAAGATATGCCGCTCGGAGAAGAGTCTGTGGCAGGCCCGGTAGCCCGCCGAGCCGCCGATCATCAGGATCCCGTTGATGTTGAAGCGCTCGAGGTTGCGGGCGATCTGGTAGAGCTCGGCGCCCTGGGGGATCTTGCGGTTGGTGCCCAGCTCGGCGCCGCCCATGGTCGCCCATCCGCTCACGCTCATCCAGTCCATCTCGACGATGTTGCCGTCGATCAGGCCCTGGAACCCGCCCTGGACCCCGAGAACCTGGTGGCCCTGGTCGACGAATAGGCGCACGGCGACACGGGCGGCGGTGTTCATCCCGGGCGCCGGGCCGCCCGAGTGGATGACGGCGAAGCGCAGCGGGCGGACCGTGCCTCCTCGCTGCGGCGGCTTCGAGCGCACCAGGGTGCGCAGGGTGCGGAAGGCCTCGCCGAAGCTGCTGCCGCGCAGGGCCATGGCCTGCTCGTAGTTGCGGACGCTGATCGCCTCGGCGACGGCGTGAGTCTGGGCCACGCACTGCATCAGGGGCGCCGTGGTGATGCGGTTCTCGCGGATGCCGATCAGCTGCGGCTCGCGCTCGGGGGTGGCGCCGATCAGCTCATCGACGGCGGTGTGCCCGATCAGTGTGCTCATCCAGCGGTCGAAGGCGCTGGGCGCGCCGCCCCGCTGCACGTGGCCCAGGATGGTCACGCGGGTGTCCTCGCCCAGGCGCTCCTCGAGGATCTGGCGGATATAGTCAGCGCTGATCGGCTTGCCGTAGCGGTCCTGGGCGCCCTCGGCCACGACGACCAGGCTATCGCGGCGCCCGCTCTCGCGGCCGGCGCGCAGGGCCTCGCACATCGCGCTCTCCCAGTCGTCGATCTCGGGCGGGTGCTCGGGGATGAGCACCCAGTCGGCGCCGCCAGCGATCGCGCCCATCAGGGCGAGGTAGCCGCAGTGGCGGCCCATGACCTCGATCACGAAGGTGCGCTGGTGGCTGGCGGCGGTCGAGGTGATCGCGTCGAGGGCCTCGGTGATGCGGTGGAGCGCCGAGTCGGCGCCGATGGTCATATCGGTGCCAGCGAAGTCGTTGTCGATTGAGCCGACCAGGCCGACGATGCCGAGGAAGGGGTGGGCCTGGGCGGTCGGGCCGTCGATCTCGCCGGCCTCGACCAGCTCGCGCAGCAGCTCGGGCCACTCGCGGCGGAAGGCGTCGGCCCCGGTGAGGCTGCCGTCGCCGCCGATCACTACCAGGCGGTCGATGCCGTGGGCGAGAAGATTGAGGGCCGCCCGACGGCGGCCCTCGCGAGTGCGAAACCCGGCGCTGCGGGCGGTGCCGATCACCGTCCCGCCCTTGTGTAGGATTCCGCCCACGTTATCCCAGCCCATCAGGCGGATCAGATCACCGCCCTTGATCATGCCCTCGTAGCCCTCGTAGATGGCGTAGACCTCGCAGCCCCGGCTGATGCCGGTTCGCACGACGGCCCTCACGGCGGCATTCATGCCCTGGGCATCGCCACCGCTGGTTAGGACGCCGATCTTGATCCTCTGCTCCGCTGGCATAGCTCCCTCTCTGGATCAGCTGTCAGGCCGGAAACATCCCGCTGACGCTCTCGCGGGAGTGGATGCGACGGATGGCTTCGGCGAAGAGCGGGGCGACCGAGACGACCTCGATCTTTGGCGTGAGGGTGACAGGCATGGTCTCGACCGTGTCGGTGATAAACAGTCGTCGCAGGGGGCTGGCCTCGATCCGCTCGATCGAGCCCGGGGTCAGGACGCCGTGGCTGACCATGGCGTAGACGTCGCGGGCGCCACGCGCGGCCAGGCGGTGGGCCACCTCGGTCAGCGTGCCGCCGGAGGTGGTAAAGTCGTCGACGATCAGGGCGGACTTGCCCGCGACATCGCCGATGATCTCCATCACCTCGGCGCGCTCGTCGTGGGCGGTGCGCTCTTTGTTGGCGATGGCGAGCGAGGCGCCAAGGGCGTGCGCGTAGCGGCGGGCGGCCTTGACGAAGCCCGCGTCGGGCGAGACGACCACCAGGTTTGGCAGGTTCAGCTCTATGATGCGCTCGACCAGCATGGGCAGGGCGTAGAGGTTGTCGACGGGCACGCGGAAGAAGCCCTGGATCTGGGGCGCGTGCAGGTCCATCGTGACCACGCGGTCGCAGCCGGCGACCTCGATGCAGTCGGCGCAGACCCGCGCGCGGATCGAGACGCGGGGCTCGTCTTTTTTGTCGCCTTTGGCGTAGCTAAAGTCGGGGATGATCGCGGTCACCGAGGCGGCGCTGGCCCGGCTCAGGGCGTCGATCCAGAAGAGCAGCTCCATGAAGCTGTCGTTGGTGGGGAAGACCGTGCTCTGGATGATGTAGACGTCCCGGCCGCG